>NZ_HG966617.1:2145530-2168120 GCF_000689395.1 Candidatus Phaeomarinobacter ectocarpi | reverse complement strand
TCTTTGGAAGGTAAGGGTGAAAGGGTGCAGTAAGAGCGCACCGCGTGGCTGGTAACAGCGGCGGCAAGGTAAACCCCACCGGGAGCAAGACCGAATAGGGACACGCATATGGCTCGTTTCCGGGCCGCTGTCCGGGTTGGTTGCACCAGGCGTCTGGTAACAGGCGTCGCAGATGAATGGCCATCTATCGCGGCTGGTTCGCCAGTTGCGGGGACAGAACCCGGCTTACAGGCCATCTGACGCTTATATATGTCAAAAAACAGCTGTATTTCAGGGTTTGGCGCGCGCGCGCGGGCCCGCGATTACCGTTCGCGTGAATTTGGTTCGATGCTCGTACACCGGCTGACTGCCGGCGAGGGCCTCCACTGGCACCGGTTTGTTCCCATTACGTTCATGCTACGATTTACGAAGTCTTAAAGTCTAAGGATAACAATGGCTTAAAGCGTTAACGGTTTGGGCCCCTAAGTGCCTGAAATGGCTTGCTGAGGCCGCCCAAAACCCTACCGTTTCGTTGACGCCCAGTTAATCCCATGATATCCCATGATGTCCCAAATCACTGTTGGGGCAGTCCGTCTTTGGCCCTGTATCTGGCCGTAGCGGACGCGTGAGAGGGGAGTGCTGCTGATCCTTGTGGTTCCAGCGGCTGTATCAGGGGGCTTTGCAGTGGCGTTGTTCGTCTCGACCTATGAGAACAAGGTCGACAAGAAAGGCCGGGTTTCGGTGCCTGCGGCATTCCGCAAGGCGCTGGAAGGCGAGTCCTTTGACGGCATCTATTGCTTTGAGCACCTCTCCAAGCCCTGCATTCAGGGCGGCGGCCACAGCTATATCGAGATGCTCCAATCCGCCATCGAGCAGGTGTTTGACCCGCTCACCGATGACCAGGATGATTTTGCGACAACGCTGCTCTCCGGTTCCACGCCCTTGGCACTGGATGGCGACGGACGCGTGACGCTCACCAAGGACCTGATTGAGACCGGCGGCTTTGGCGAGACGGTGGTTTTTGTCGGCATGGGCGACAGCTTTGAAATCTGGGAACCCAAATCCTTTGCTGAGCATCGTGCTCATGCCCGCCGCCGTGCTGCTGAAAAGCGCGCGCTGCTGCTGCGTCCGCGCAAGGCTTCGGAAGGAGGCACTGCATGAACGACATTGCAGCCTCCGCCCAAAACGAACCACATGTGCCGGTGATGCTGAATCAGGTGCTCGACGCGCTGGTGCCGCATGCGGGCGGCATCTATGTGGATGGCACTTTCGGCAATGGCGGCTATACGCGCGGCATGCTTGATGCGGCCGACGATGCCCGCATCGTTGCGATTGATCGCGACCCTAATGCCATCGAAGCTGGACAGGTGCTTGTTGATAGCTCCTCAGGCCGGTTGGCATTGGTCACGGGATGTTTCGGTGACATGGGTGATCTGGTCCCGCCGGTGCTGCGCGCGTGGCAGGCAGGCGCGCCGGACGGCATTGCGCTTGATCTTGGCGTGTCCTCCATGCAGCTCGATCAGGCCGAGCGGGGGTTTTCTTTCCGCAATGATGGCCCCCTTGATATGCGCATGGACGCAGGCTCGGGCGACACGCCAAGTGCTGCGGACGTGGTCAACACCTACGAGCCGCGTGACCTGGCCCAGATCTTCAAAGTGCTGGGTGAGGAACGTCAGGCCAAGCGTATTGCGAATGCCATTGTGCGTCGTCGCGAGGACGAGCCCTTTACCCGTACTGCTGACCTCGCAGACCTTGTGTCTCGCGTCATCGGCGGCAAGCCGCAGCGGATTCATCCGGCCACACGGGTGTTTCAGGCGCTGCGCATCTACGTCAATGACGAATTGGGCGAACTGGCACGCGGGTTGATCGCCGCAGAAAAACTGCTGGCAGAAGGCGGTCGACTGGCCGTCGTTTCCTTCCATTCATTGGAAGACCGCGTGGTGAAGCGCTTCTTTGCCTCTCGTGCCGGCGCGGTCTCCAACCCGTCCCGGCATATGCCCGAAGCACAGTCCGGTCCGGCACCTTCGTTCAAACTGCTGACGCGCAAGGCGCAGGAACCGACAGAAGACGAGATCAACCGCAACCCGCGTGCGCGGTCTGCCAAGCTGCGGTCAGTGGAACGCACGGGTGCGCCGGTGCATGCGGTGGATGCAAGTGACGCGGGCATGGTTGCTCTTGGTTTGCCGCGCATGATGAGCGGTGTTCTTGATGCCCATGCGGGTGCTGGAGGTGCGTCATGATGCGTGTCGTCAACACTGCTGCCATCATGATCACGCTGGCACTAGCCTTTGCGCTTTATCACGTGAAATACGAGACGCAGGCGGAGCAGAAGCAAATTCGTGCGCTGACGGCTGACCTGGCCACGGAACAGGATGCCATTCAGGTGCTGCGTGCCGAGTGGAGCCTGCTGAACCAGCCTGAACGTCTGGAACAACTCGTCAAACGTCACACGCAGCTGCAGCCACTTGCCCCTGCACAGATTGTCACCATGGCGGATCTGCCCGCGCGTCCCAAGGCGTTGCCGGGTCTGGAAGCTGATCCATCGCTTGGCGGCTATGCCGGTGTTGGCGGCATGACCGGGCCGGATATTCAGTGATGGGGGCAGGGCAATGAACGCATCACCACAATCCAAAGCCTGGGTCACTATTGACCTTGATGCCCCCACCGCAGCGGTATCGGGGCCGAGGACCTCTTCAGCAAGTGATGCCCCACAAGGGTTTGATGTGCTGGAGCTGGAGTTCACCGGCACCAAGGCGCAAGCGGCGGAAAACGGTCGCAATCGAATGGCACTTCTGGCGGCCTGCTTCCTGGCCGCCTTCGTCATTCTTGGGATGCGTGTTCTTGAGCTTACGCTTGCGGACGCACCGCAAATGACCGTGCGCAGCGCGCCTGTGCAATCGGGCCCCATTCATCGCGCGTCGATCACGGACCGCAACGGCAATGTGTTGGCGACAGATGTTGCGGTGCCTTCGCTCTATGTGGACGCGCGCAAAGTCATCGAGCCTGTTGCAACAGCTGACGCATTGTTGACGGTGCTGCCGGACCTCAATCGCGAAAAACTGATTTCGCAGCTCACAAGCGGGCGGGCCTTCCAGTGGATCAAGCGTCAGCTTGGCCCCCGGCAGCAGGCTGCCGTGCATGCGCTTGGCTTGCCGGGTATCGCCTTCAAGCGCGAGCCAAAGCGGGTGTACCCCAAGGCGATGTCAGCCGCGCATGTACTCGGTTATGTGGACATGGACAACACCGGCATCGCGGGCATTGAGCGCGGGCTTGATGATCTGATCCGCCAGGCCGACGACTACAATGAAGCGATGCCCATCGTGCTGTCGCTCGACATGGGCGTTCAGCATGCAGTGGAAGAAGAACTCGCCCGTGCCATGGAGACGTTCAGCGCGAAGAGTGCGGCGGGCATCGTTCTGGATGTGCATACCGGTGAAGTGCGTGCTCTCGCATCGCTTCCGGACTACGACCCCAATGCACCCATGGCCTCTGACGACAAGGCGCGGTTCAATACGGCCACCCGGGCCGTCTATGAAATGGGTTCCACCTTCAAGGTGTTTACGGCCGCCATCGCGCTTGATGCGGGTGTCGCGACACTGTCCTCACGCTACGATGCGCGCCAGCCGCTGAAAGTGTCCGGTCATACGATCCATGACTACCACGCCGAAGAGCGCTGGCTGACCGTGCCTGAAGTTGTCATGCATTCGTCCAATATCGGCACCGCCAAGATGGCTATGGACATCGGTGTTGATCAGCACAAGGAGTATCTGGCCCGTCTTGGACTGCTGGACCGTCCAGCGCTTGAAATTCCAGAAGTGGCGCAGCCGCTCAAGCCGCGGCAGTGGCATGAGGTTGAGACCATGACGATTTCCTTTGGTCATGGCCTTGCTGTATCGCCGCTGCAACTGGCCGCTGCAGGATCCGCCATCGCCAATGGTGGGTTCAAGGTATCTCCCACGCTCCTGGCGATGCGCGACCGTGAGCCCAAGCGTGAGCGGGTGCTGGACACGCGCACTGCCAATGATGTGGTTGATCTGATGCGCATGGTCGTGTCCGAAGGCACGGGCAGCAAGGCGGATGTGCCGGGCTATGAAGTCGCCGGCAAGACCGGGACAGCCGAAAAACCGGGCCGCGGCGGATACAAGAAAAACCAATTGATCACATCGTTCCTGTCAGTGTTTCCAGCGTCTGCGCCTGAATATCTCGTGCTTGTGCTGCTGGATGAGCCGCGGGCAACGAAAGATACCTATGGCTATGCGACGGCCGGCTGGAACGCTGCTCCAACAGCCGGCAACGTCATTCGCCGCGTAGCGCCTATTCTTGGCGTCAGCCCTGTGAAGACCCGGATGCCGGGCCCTGCCATCGTTGAAGCCGGATTGGTGAGGTAGCGATATGGATCTGGCTCACCTCCTCGGCGCACGTGTCTCCATCCCTCAAGGGGCTGGCACAATCGATATCACGGGTCTCACCGAAGACAGCCGCAAGGTAAAGCCTGGCTTCCTGTTTGCTGCCTTGCCGGGTACGCAGGTGGATGGTGCCAAGTTTATTCCCAAGGCGTGCGAGCAGGGGGCCGTTGCCATTCTTGCGCCGCCGGGAACGGACATGCCTGCTGACTATCCGGATGTGACGCTGATTGCAGACCGCAATCCGCGCCGCCGGTTTGCGCTGGCAGCGGCCAACTTCTACCACGCTCAGCCGCATACAGCGGTTGCAGTGACAGGCACCAATGGCAAGACGTCGGTTGCTTCTTTTGTGCGGCAGATCTGGGAGCGGCTGGGGACGCCAGCGGCCTCCATCGGCACGCTGGGTGTGATGACAGCCGGCGAAACGCGCAAGCTCATTCACACAACGCCCGACCCGGTGACACTCCATGCTGCCCTCGCGGAGCTTGCTGCGGAAGGCATTCAGGCGGTCGCTGTTGAAGCCTCCAGCCATGGACTGGTGCAGCATCGTCTGGATGGTGTCGAGCTGACCGCGGCTGCCTTTACCAATATCAGCCGCGACCACATGGATTATCACGAGACGTTCGAGGACTACGCCTACGCCAAGATGCGTCTGTTCGGCGAAGTGCTGCCGCCTGGCGGCACTGTTGTGCTGAACGCCGATGCGCCGCTCTCCAAGGAGATTGCTGCGGTGTGTTGGGCGCGGGCTCAAAAAGTCATCTCGGTCGGATTTGAAGGCACGACCCTGAAGCTCGAAAAGCTGACGCCGACAGCCCATGGTCAGAACCTGACTGTGCTGCATGAAGGTCGGTCGCATGACATTTCACTGCCGCTGGTGGGCGACTTTCAGGCATCCAATGCGCTGGTCGCTGTCGGCCTCGTGGCTGCAGCCGGAGCACCGGTTGACCGCGCGGTTGCCGCCTTGTCCTCCCTTGAAGGCGCTGCAGGCCGCCTTGAGATGATGGGAACCTCAAAGACGGGCGCTGCAGCCTATGTGGATTATGCTCATACGCCTGATGCCCTTGAGACCGCCATCACAGCCCTGCGGCCCCATACGGCCGGTCGGCTGGTCGTCGTATTTGGGTGTGGTGGTGACCGTGATGCGGGCAAGCGTCCGCAGATGGGCGAGATCGCTGTCCGCCTCGCGGATGCGGCCATCGTGACCGACGACAATCCGCGCTCGGAAGATGCGGCGGCCATTCGTGCTGACATCATGGCAGCAGCTCCCGGTGCGCGGGACATTGGTGATCGGGCGCAGGCGATAAAGGCGGGTCTTGAGGGTCTGGGTGAGGGCGATGTCTTGCTTGTTGCCGGCAAGGGTCATGAAACCGGCCAGATTGTGGGCGATGAGGTCCGTCCATTTGATGATCGCGCGCAGGTCAAGGCTGCGCTGCAAGATGTTCGGGAGGGTGCGTAACGCCCATGACCTCTAAGCCCGCCACACCACTTTGGACTGCGCAGGATGCGGCAACAGCCATGGGCGCGCCGCTGCTCGGCAATGCTGACTGGCAGGCCCACGGCATCTCTATGGATACCCGTACGCTGCAACCCGGCGACCTCTTTTTTGCCCTGCTGGGCGATGGCAATGACGGGCATGACTATGTGGCGCAGGCGCTGGACAAAGGGGCTGCCTGTGCCGTGATTTCTCGTCCCGTAGATGGCCTGAAGCCGGATGCACCGCTTGTGCAGGTGGAGGACACCCTGAAGGCGCTTGAAAATCTGGGGCTTGCCGCCCGGGCGCGCAGCAGCGCCCGCATCTGTGCGGTGACAGGGTCAGTCGGCAAGACCGGTACAAAGGAAGGCCTGCTTCATATTCTAAGCGGGCAGGGCCGGACCCATGCGTCCGTTGCCTCCTACAACAATCATATCGGGGTGCCGATTACGCTTGCCCGCATGCCGGCGGATGCCCAGTTCGGCATCTTTGAAATCGGCATGAACCACGCCAACGAAATTTCGCCACTGGTGAAAATGGTGCGGCCTGAAGCAGTCATCATCACAACCGTTGAAGCTGTCCACATCGAGAATTTCGGTTCGGTTGAAGAGATCGCCGACGCCAAGGCTGAGATTTTTGACGGGTTGCAGGCCGGTGGAACCGCGATCCTCAATCAGGACAATCCGCATTTCGACCGGCTCAGGTCACGGGCTCTGGCGTGTGGAGCCGGGAAGATCATCGCCTTTGGCAAAGCGGAATTGGCAGACGCCCGGGTGACACGCATGTCGCTCCAATCAGATGCGTCGTATGTGACCGCATCGATCTGTGACCATGAGATGACCTACAAGCTGGGCGTGCCGGGCGAGCACATTGTGATGAACTCGCTGGCCATGCTGGCCTGCGTCCACGAGCTGGGCGCTGATCTGGCTTTGGCCGGTCTTGCGCTTGGTAAGCTGCTGCCACCGGAGGGGCGGGGCAGTCGCATTGAAATTGACGTGCCGCGCGGGTCCTTCCTCATTATTGATGAAAGCTACAACGCCAACCCGACTTCGATGAGCGCCGTCATGCAGGCTTTGGGCAATACGCCTCCGGGTCCACGTGGTCGCCGCATTGCGGTGGTGGGAGACATGTTGGAACTGGGCGACCAGGGTCCCGCAGACCATGCCGGCCTGAAAGAGCCGATTGCTGAAAACGATGTCGATCTCGTGTTTGCCTGCGGTCCCCTGATGGAAAATCTCTGGGACGTTTTGCCAACCGGCGTTCGCGGTGCCTATGCGGATACCTCGGCTGAACTCGCGCCACGCGTGGCAGATGAAATTGCGCCCGGCGATGTCGTGATGATCAAGGGGTCGCTCGGCAGCCGCATGGCAGTTGTCCTCAACGCCCTCAAAGACCTGGGGCCCGAGACCCAATCCAATAAGAACACCAAAGAGGAGCTGGTCTGATGCTCTACCTATTGTTTGCTGATCTGGCTGATCAGGTCTCCTTCTTCAACGTGTTCCGCTACATCACGTTTAGAACAGGTGGCGCCACGATGACGGCGCTGCTGGTGGCCTTCTTGATGGGCCCGGCGTTCATCCGCTGGTTGAAGAAGAAACAGAAACAGGGCCAGCCCATTCGGGAAGACGGCCCGCAGAGCCATATCGTGGCCAAGGCCGGTACGCCGACCATGGGCGGCGGGCTGATCCTCATGTCGATCGTCGTTGCGACCCTGCTGTGGGCTGATCTCACCAATGGATATGTCTGGGCGGTGCTGGGTGTCACGGTTGGTTTTGGTCTCGTGGGTTTTGCCGACGACTACCGCAAGGTGACGCGAGCAAGCCATGCGGGCGTCTCCGGCCGTGTGCGGCTGGCGATCGAGTTTGGCATCGCATTTGTTGCTGTTGTCTTCATGATGCAGCTGTCAACAGATGGACTTGGCGGGGCTGTTGCCGTCCCCTTCTTCAAGGATGTGCTGATCCAGCTTGGTCTGTTCTACATCGTCTTTGGTGGCCTGGTGATTGTGGGCGCGTCGAACGCGGTCAATCTGACAGACGGTCTAGATGGTCTGGCGATTGTGCCGGTCATGATTGCGGCCGCCAGCTTTGGCCTCATAGCCTATCTCATCGGCAATGCGGTGTTCTCGGATTATCTGCAGATCCATTTCGTGCTGGGCACCGGTGAGCTTGCCATTATCTGTGGAGCCATAATCGGTGCGGGCCTTGGCTTCCTCTGGTTCAATGCGCCACCGGCCATGGTGTTCATGGGCGATACCGGCTCGCTCGCTCTGGGCGGTGCCATCGGCTCCATGGCTGTTGCCACCAAGCATGAGCTTGTTCTGGTTATCATCGGTGGCCTGTTCGTGGTGGAAGCGCTGTCCGTCATCGTGCAGGTCGCGTCCTTCAAGCTGACCGGCAAGCGCGTCTTCAAGATGGCGCCCATCCACCATCACTTTGAGCAGCTTGGCTGGGCTGAGCCCACCATCGTTATCCGTTTTTGGATCGTCGCCATCATCCTGGCGATGATCGGCCTTTCCACCCTCAAGCTTCGATAGAAAGAGAAGAACCACCTCGCCATGATCCCCGTTCCAGGATTTGAAGCAAAACGAGTAGCGATGTTCGGCCTTGGTCGGACAGGGCTCGGTGTTGCGCGTGCCCTGGAAGCCGGGGGTGCGACGGTGCTGTGCTGGGACGACGGAGAAGCCCGGCGCGAAGAAGCACAGTCCGAAGGTCTTGAGCTGCATGATCTGTACAATGCAGATTGGTCACAGATTGAAGCGTTGGTTCTAAGTCCGGGTGTTCCTCTGACGCATCCGGCACCGCACGCTCTTGTGCTTGCAGCCAAAGCAGCCGAGGTGCCTGTCATTGGTGACATGGAACTGTTCCAGCGGGCGCTTGATGCCTCAGGCAAACGGGCGCGCATGGTTGCGGTGACCGGTACCAATGGCAAATCAACGACGACGGCGCTGATCGGACACCTGATCCGGCAAGCAGGCGGTAATGCGCAGATTGGTGGCAATATCGGTCGCGCTGTGCTGGACCTCGACCCGCCGGAAGACCAAACGGTCTATGTCATCGAGATTTCGTCCTACCAGCTTGATCTGGCGCCGGGCTTTCGCCCGGATGTAGCTGTGCTGCTGAACATCACGCCGGACCATCTTGATCGCCACGGCAACTTTGAAAACTACGTTGCCATCAAGGATCGGATTTTTGCCAACCAGACAGCCCGTGGATATGCGGTGTTCGGCATCGACAGTGAACCGGTGGCGCGCCTGTGCACCAGCCGATGTGGTCAACAGGCTGCGGCTGGATCAAATGAAGGCGGCCCAAAAGTGATTCCGATTTCGGCGCGCAAGTCGCTGGGCCGGGGCGTCTATGTGCTTGGTGGCAAGATTTATCATTCCCGCTCAAGCCGCGTGGAAGAAGGTGCGGACCTGAACGGCATCACCACCCTGCAGGGATCTCACAACTGGGAAAATGCTGCTGCGGCCTTTGCCGCCGTTCGTGTGCTGGGCATTGACCCCGCCAAGATCGCCGATGGGCTGAAGCGGTTCCCGGGTCTGGCCCATCGCATGGAGCAGGTCGGTGAACATGATGGTGTGCGCTTCATAAATGACAGCAAGGCGACGAACGCAGATGCTGCGGCACGTGCTCTGGCTACCTATGACAAGATTTACTGGATTGCCGGTGGCGTTGCCAAGGCGGGGGGGATTGAGCCGCTTGCTGAGTACTTCCCAAAAGTTGCCAAGGCCTATCTGATCGGAAATTCAGCACAGGACTTTGCGGCCACTTTGGATGGGCGCGTCAAACACACGCTTTCAGGAACCCTCGACGAAGCGGTGCTGCAGGCAGCCCATGATGCCGCCAAGGACGAAAATGCCGTGGTGCTGCTGTCGCCTGCCTGTGCGTCCTTTGATCAATTCCCGGATTTTGAGAAGCGTGGCGATGCGTTTCGCGATGCTGTGCGTGCTCTGGCTCAGTCGTCTGACAAGGCGAAACAGGGCGGGGGGGCAGCTGCATGATCCGTCTTGCCCGCACAGACAAAAGCGCGATCGCCCAATGGTGGTGGACGGTTGACCGCTGGACGTTTGCCGCCTTGATCCTGCTGCTGGGTCTGGGGACCGTCATGTCGCTTGCCGCAAGTCCGGCTGTGGCGACACGCATTGGTCTCGAGCCTTATCATTTCTTCTACCGGCATCTCATTTACCTGGTGCCGGCTCTGCTGATCATGTTCGGGGTTTCCCTGCTGAGCCCACGCGGCGTGCGGCGTCTGGCGACACTCATTTTTGCAGGTGCCCTTGTTCTTATGGTTGCCACCCTGCTGATCGGCCCGGAGATCAAAGGTGCGACCCGCTGGCTATATGTGGGCCCATTCTCGTTGCAGCCTTCAGAGTTTGCGAAGGCCGGTTTTGTGGTTGTCTGCGCGTGGATGTTCGCTGAGGGCAGCAACCGTGAGTCCGGCATGCCCGGCAACACCATTGCGGCGGCGTTGTGGATTGCGACGATTGGTATTCTGGTCATGCAGCCGGACTTTGGTCAGGCGCTGCTGGTGACCGGCACGTGGGGCGCGCTGTTTTTTCTGGCCGGTATTCCCTGGGTCTGGATTGTGCTTCTGGCCTCACTGGCGGTGGCCGGTGCCTATGGCGCCTACATCATGATGCCGCATGTGGCGAGCCGTATTGACCGGTTTCTTGATCCAGCCTCCGGTGACACCTATCAGATTGACACAGCGCTTGATGCGTTTTCGCGAGGTGGCTTCCTCGGCATGGGGCCCGGCGAAGGCACGATCAAGCGTGTGCTGCCGGATGCGCATACAGATTACATCTACGCGGTGACCGCTGAGGAGTTTGGGGCATTGATGTGCCTTCTCGTACTCGCCATTTTCGGTTTCGTTGTGCTGCGGTCCTTTGCCCGCGTCATGGGTGAGACGGATAAATTCGTGCAGCTGTCAGCTTGCGGTCTTGCAGTGCTCTTTGGTGTGCAGTCGATCATCAACCTGGGTGTGAACCTCAATCTGCTCCCGGCAAAAGGCATGACGTTGCCGTTCGTTTCCTATGGTGGGTCGTCCTTAATCGCGCTGGCCATCTCTATGGGCATGCTTCTTTCTCTGACCCGGCGCCGCGTTGGTAGTCAGGCAGCGTTGACCGCGCGAATTATCCCGGGACTGCGCCAGGCACGGCTGGCTGGAGGTGTGGCATGAGCAAGCCGATCGTCATTGCAGCTGGTGGAACCGGCGGTCATCTCTTCCCCGGTCAGGCACTGGCGCAGGAGCTTGTGCGTCGCGGCCAGAAGATTGCTGTCATCACGGATCACCGTGTCTCAGGTGTGCAGGCACGGTTTCCGGATGCAGAAGTATTCTCAGTCCCATCTGCAACGCCCTCTGGCGGTGGTCTCGTGGGCATGGTGTCGTCTGTCACTCCGATCCTGCGTGGCATTCTGGCCTCCCGTAAAGTGTTGGCGAAACTCAATGCCAGCGCCGTGATTGGATTTGGCGGCTATCCGACACTCCCGCCCCTGATTGCCGCTCATATGCGTGGCATCCCCACGGCGGTGCATGAACAAAACGCCGTGCTTGGGCGCGTCAACCGCCTTATGGGGCCGCGGGTGAGCGCCATTGCCTCCACCTTTGCAGAGCCGAAATATCTGACAGAGAAAGATGCTCCGAAACTGTCGCTCACCGGCAATCCGGTGCGTGATCAGATCATCAAGGTTGCCGACCGAAGCTATGTGGCGAGTGGCGGTGACAGTGCGTTCAATCTGCTCGTTTTTGGCGGCAGTCAGGGTGCACGTGTCATGAGTGACATTGTGCCTGCAGCCGTCGCTCAATTGCCCGTCGCACAGCGCAGCCGCCTGCGCGTGGTTCAGCAGGCGCGGCCTGAAGATGTCGACCGCGTATCGCAGGCTTACGCAGACGCGGGTGTGACCTGCGAAGTCGCGTCTTTCTTTGAAGACATGCATGAGCATATTGCCGCCGCGCAGCTGGTGGTCGCGCGCTCCGGGGCGTCCACGGTAACGGAGCTGGCGGTTGTTGGCCGTCCATCCTTCCTTGTGCCTCTGCCGCACGCCATTGATCAGGACCAGCTTGCCAATGCGCAAGTGCTCAGTGATGCAGGCGGTGCGTGGCTGATGCAGCAAAAACACTTCACGCCGGACCTGGTCTCGGCTGAACTTGAACATCTCATGGTTGCACCGGACCAGCTGGAAACAGCTTCCGCCTGCGCCAAATCTGTTGCCCGGCCTGACGCCGCTGCGCGTCTGGCTGATCTAGTTGAGGCGCTCGCCTCGGGGAGTACGAACCAGTGAGCGATCTCGCCCGCACCTTTGGCACCATTCACTTCGCCGGCATCGGCGGCATCGGCATGAGCGGCATTGCCGAAGTCATGCACAATCTCGGCTACACGGTGCAGGGCTCTGACCTTTCCGACAATGCCAACGTCAAGCGCCTGCGTGAGCTGGGCATTCACGTGTTCATCGGCCAGCGGGCTGAGAACCTCGAGGGTGCGGCCTGCATTGTCATTTCCTCCGCTGTCAAAGACGACAATGCGGAAGTCATTGCGGCGCGCGAGGCAAAGCTGCCTGTTGTTCGTCGCGCGGACATGCTCGCCGAACTGATGCGTCTCAAAAGCTGCGTGTCCATCGCGGGGACCCACGGCAAGACGACGACTACATCCCTTGTTTCTTCCTTGCTGGATGCGGCGGGCTTCGACCCGACCGTCATCAATGGCGGCATCATCAATGCCCACGGTACAAATGCCTATCTGGGGCAGGGCGAGTGGATGGTCGTCGAGGCGGATGAGTCCGATGGAACATTTATCAAGCTCCCCTCCACCGTAGCCGTTGTAACCAATATCGATCCGGAACATCTGGATCACTATGGTGATTTTGACACGTTGCGTGAGGCCTTCCGCTCCTTTGTCGAGCAGGTGCCGTTTTATGGATTTGCGGTGCTCTGCATTGATCACCCCGAAGTGCAGGCGCTGCTGGGTCGCGTGCGTGACCGGCGGGTCGTGACCTACGGCCTGAGCCCTCAGGCGGATGTGCGTGTGGTTGATCTTGATTTTGTTGATGGCCGGTCTGTGTTCTCAGTCGAGCTGAGCGACCGCGTCAAAGGGGACACCCGCCGTATTGATGGTCTCGCACTTCCCATGCCGGGCGAACACAATGTTCTTAATTCTGCAGCGGCCATCACCGTCGCCCGTGAAATGGGTGTGCCGGACGACAAGATTATTGAAGGCCTGTCGCGCTTCGGCGGTGTAAAGCGGCGCTTCACCTTGACGGGCACCTGGAACGGCGTGGCCATATATGATGACTACGGACACCACCCGGTTGAAATCTCTGCCGTACTTGCGGCGGCGCGGTCTGCGGCCAAAGGGCGGATCATCGCTGTCGTTCAGCCGCATCGCTACACGCGCCTGCGTGATCTATTCGAAGAATTCTGCAGCTGCTTCAACGACGCGGATCTTGTTCTCGTAGCGGATGTGTTCCCGGCTGGTGAGGAGCCGCTGGAAGGCTATTCCGCAGCGACACTCACACAGGGTCTGATCGATCACGGTCACAAAAACGCTGTGCAATTGGCGTCGCCCGATGATCTGGCCTCGCTGGTTGCTGCGGAAGC
This sequence comes from Candidatus Phaeomarinobacter ectocarpi, assembly GCF_000689395.1. Classification (GTDB taxonomy): domain Bacteria; phylum Pseudomonadota; class Alphaproteobacteria; order CGMCC-115125; family CGMCC-115125; genus Pyruvatibacter; species Pyruvatibacter ectocarpi. The sequence continues at coordinate 2,154,674 of NZ_HG966617.1, read as the reverse complement.
CAATGACGGCGACATGGTTGTTTTCCTGGGGGCCGGCAATATCACCCAGTGGGCAAATGCCCTGCCGGGTGAACTTGAAAGCAAGGGAGGGGCTGCATGACGCAGACACAGACCCACCCTTCATTGCTTGACCGGCTGCCAAAGGTGCGTGGCTCCTACAAGGAGAACGCACCGCTGGCGCCTTTGACCTGGTTCCGCGTCGGCGGCGCGGCAGACGTTCTGTTTACGCCGGCAGATGCAGATGACCTTGCGACTTTCCTTGCCGGTTGTCCTGACGACATTCCGGTTCTTGTTGTGGGCGTTGGGTCCAACCTGCTGGTGCGCGACGGGGGCATCGAAGGTGTTGTGATCCGGCTTGGGTCAGGCTTCACGTCGATAGAGCGGGTTGATGACACAAAGATGCGGGCTGGCTGCGCTGTGCCTGACATTATGCTGGCCAAGGCGGCGCTTAATGCCGGGCTGACCGGTCTTGAGTTCTACCGCGGCATTCCCGGTGCACTGGGTGGTGCGTTGCGCATGAATGCCGGTGCCTATGGTCATGAAACCAAGGATGTGCTGATTGAGGCCGAAGCTGTCTCCCGCAAAGGGGAGCGCGTCACCTTGAGCAATGCGGACTTTGGGTATTCCTATCGCCACTCTGAGGTGGCTGATGATCTCATCTTTACCTCAGCCTTGTTTCAGGCCGCCCTCGGCGACAAAGACGAGATCAAGGCCCGTATGGACGACATCACATCGTCGCGCGAGGACAGCCAGCCCATCAAGAGCCGCACCGGCGGGTCAACCTTCAAAAATCCCGGTGGCACCAATCCGGACGGTCCCAAGGCTTGGAAACTCATTGATGCTGCTGGTGCACGTGGGCTCAAGCGTGGCGGGGCGCAGGTCTCGGAGCAGCACTGCAACTTCCTGATCAATACAGGTGACGCCACCGGCAGCGACCTTGAAGGCCTCGGCGAAGAGGTGCGGGCCCGTGTGAAAGAAACAAGCGGCATTGAACTCCAGTGGGAGATCAAGCGGGTTGGCCGGGAGGCGCAGACATGAGCCGCGCTGACACACATGTGGCTGTCCTGATGGGTGGCTGGTCTGCCGAGCGTGAGGTTTCGCTGTCTTCAGGCAAGGGATGTTCTGCCGCGTTGCGCGAAGCAGGCTTCACCGTCACCGATGTAGATGCCGGCCATGACCTTGCGCAGGTACTCGCTGACCTCAACCCTGATGTGGCGTTCAACGCACTGCACGGCCCATGGGGCGAAGATGGTTGTGTGCAGGGACTGCTTGAAGTTCTGGAGCTGCCGTACACCCACTCAGGCGTGCTGGCGTCGGCTCTTGCGATCGACAAGCAGCGGGCAAAACACCTTTTGGCCAATACGGGCATGCCGGTCGCGGAAGGGCGCGTTGTTACGCGCGAAGAAGCTGCCTCTGCTCATGCGATGGACGTCCCCTATGTCATCAAGCCGTTGGACCAGGGATCGTCCATCGGGGTCTTTATCGTTCGTGAGGGCGACAATCGCCCGCCCGCGGAACTGTCTGACCCCAAGTGGAATCTTGGCGAGGAAATGCTGGTTGAAGCCTTTGTTGCCGGTCGCGAATTCACCTGCGCGGTCATTGATGACATGGCGCTTGAGGTCATTGAGATCAAGCCACGCACTGCGTTCTACGATTATGAAGCGAAATATGCTGCCGGCGGGTCAGAGCATCTGCTCCCTGCGCCCATTGATGAAGGGTTGAAGCAGCGCATTCAGGATCTGTCGTTGATGGCGCATCGCGGCCTTGGCTGCCGGGGTGTCTCGCGGTCCGACTTTATATTTGATGAGAAGCGCGGTGAGCCCGTGTTTCTTGAGGTCAATACGCAACCGGGCATGACGCCAACGTCGCTTGTGCCTGAAATTGCGGCTTATGGCGGCATGCCGTTTCCAGAGCTGGTTGCGTGGATGGTGGAGGATGCGTCATGCCGACGGTAAAATCCGGAGCAAAGAAGAAGAGCCCCGCGAAACGTAAACCGGCATCCCGGTCGCGCCGCGCGCCAGCGACACCGCGCAAGAGCGGGACGTTCCGGTCCGGCAGCCGGTCGCAGAAATCATTTGGCCGCCGTGGCGCCGCACCAACCGGGTTTAGAGCCCGCATGGGCGCATTGCTGAATGCCAGTCGCTTCTTCGGCTTAGCAGCTGTCGTGTTGCTGGCCCTCACGCTTGGCTACGGCCTGGTCGCCGGTGGGCATGTTGCAGCGTTTGGCGTTGCTGTTGTTGAACAGAGCAAGTCTGCTGTGGCAGGGCTTGGACTGCGAGTGGAAGAAGTCACCGTTGAGGGACGGACGCGCACAGAAGCGGCGGATGTCCTCAAGGCACTTGGAGCCACACGCGGACAATTCATCTTTGATATTGACCTTGTCGCGGCGCGGGACCGCCTGGAGCGCTTGGAGTGGGTGGAGCGCGCAACCGTATCGCGGCATCTGCCCGGCACGGTTCACGTCCAGCTTATGGAACGCGAACCCTATGCGGTGTGGCAGCGCGGCGGACGTCTGTCGCTGGTGGATCGCACGGGCTCCCTGATTACAGACAACAACCTGTCGGGTTTTGCGCACCTGCCGCTTGTAGTTGGTCACGGCGCACATCGCAATGCATCTGCCTTGATGAAAGAGCTGATGGCCAGGCCCGCTCTTGCCGCGCGCGTGCAGGCTGCCGTGCGTGTATCGAACCGCCGGTGGAACCTCAAACTGCAAAATGGCATCGAGGTTCGGCTGCCTGCCCGTGGCATTTCTGACTCACTTAGAAAATTGGTGCGTATGGATGCCAAAAATGGCGTTCTTTCGCGGAATATCCGCGCTGTGGACCTACGCGTTCCTGGACGAATCACTATACTGATTGATTCGGAGTCAGCGGCGCAGAGACGTGCCGCATTCCAGACGCGTTCGGTAGAGGGGGGACGTGACGCATGAATGTAATCACGCTGCCAACTCATACGCGGGGGAGCGATAACGCTTCTTCGAAAGCGCGGGGCAAAGCGCCTCAGCGCGGCAGCGGGCGTCATGCAAACCGTGGCGGCATTGTTGCTGCCCTGGATGTGGGCACATCCAAAATCACCTGTTTCATTGCACGCGTTGATGCGGCGGCTGAGGGAACCTCAGCGCCTGCCGTCCGCGTGATCGGTATTGGCCAGAAGGTATCCCGCGGCGTACGTGCAGGCGCGGTCGTTGATATGGACCTGGCTGAAGAGGCCATTCGTGCAGCGGTCGATCAGGCCGAGCGCATGGCGGGCATGACGGTCAGGGAAGTGCTGGTGACAGCGTCCGCCGGCACACCGCGCAGCCATCGTTTGTCTGTGCGTGTGGCCATCGGCGGTCAGGAAGTCAGTGGCGATGATCTGTCACGCGTACTCAAGCATGGCCAGACACACTGCGTGACGGACGATCAAGCCGTCATGCATGCAATTCCGGTCGGCTACACGATTGATGGTAGTCCCCGTATTGCTGATCCCATCGGCATGTTTGGGGACCGTCTTGGTGTCGACATGCATGTTGTGTCTGCTTCACCGGGCCCGCTTCGCAACCTTCTTGTTTGCGTTGAGCGGTGTCACCTGGAACCGGTTGGCGTCGTCTGTGCCCCTTATGCCAGCGGACTTTCATCGCTGGTGGAAGACGAAATTGATCTTGGTGTTGTCTGCATTGATATGGGCGGCGGCACCACTTCCATCTCTGCGTTTGTTGAAGGCAGCTTGCTGCATGTCGATGTTCTGCCCGTTGGTGGGCAGCATGTGACCAATGACATTGCGCGCGGCCTTTCTACGCCGCTGGCCCATGCTGAACGCATGAAGACACTTTATGGGTCGGCGCTTGCCAGCCCATCAGACGAACGCGAAATGATTGACGTGCCGCAGGTTGGCGAGGATGTCAGCGATGCGGCCAACCACATTCCAAAGTCGATGCTGACCGGCATTATTCAGCCACGGGTTGAAGAGACCCTTGAACTGGTGCGTGACCGGCTGATGGCGTCAGGCATCGGCAGCATGGTCGGGCGGCGGGTCGTTCTGACCGGCGGTGCGAGCCAGCTTACAGGATTGCGCGATATTGCAGCCCGTGTGCTCGACAAGCAGGTGCGCCTCGGGCGCCCGCTACGGGTTGCAGGTCTTGCAGAAGCTACTGGTGGACCGGCGTTCTCAGCGTGTGCCGGTCTGCTGCTTTATGCGCGCGGGCATCAGGCTGAACTGGCGACACCGCAAATGCTTGAAGACGGCGTTGCTCTTGGCGAAGACACGACAGGACGCTTCTCGAAAATCGGGAGGTGGCTGAAGGAGAATTTCTAAATTTGTTCAATAGGTTCATCGGCAGGCGGACCATTTTGAACTAACGTATGACTTAGGCGAATCACGTAAAACTGACAAAGATCAGTTGCGTACAAGCAAAGCCGGAATGAGGCCCTAGAAAGGGTCCGTCCAGGTGGCGCATTCAACAGTGAGGCCGAGCGGAAACAAAGCGCACTAAGCGCATCCAATGGAGGCCCTCCAATGACGATCAATCTCTCGGTCCCCGAACAGACCGAACTGAAACCTAGAATTACTGTCTTCGGCGTCGGTGGCGCTGGCGGCAATGGCGTAAACAACATGATCGAGTCCGGCCTTGAAGGCGTGGACTTCGTTGTTGCCAACACAGATGCACAGGCACTGTCACAGTCGCTTGCGGATCGCCGTATCCAGATGGGTACCGCCATTACGCAGGGACTTGGTGCCGGCTCGCGCCCACAGGTGGGCGAAGCCGCTGCTGATGAAGCGCTGGACGAAATTGTTCAGCATCTCACCGGTTGCCACATGGCATTCATCACGGCCGGCATGGGCGGCGGCACAGGTACTGGTGGCGCACCTGTTATTGCCCGCGCCGCGCGCGAGATGGGTATCCTGACGGTTGGTGTGGTGACAAAGCCATTCCAGTTCGAAGGCAGCCGCCGCATGCGGATTGCAGACGAAGGTATTGAGGAACTGCAGCGTTACGTTGATACGCTGATCGTCATCCCCAACCAGAACCTGTTCCGTGTCGCCAACGAGAAAACCACTTTTGCTGACGCGTTCAGCATGGCGGATGAAGTGCTGCACTCCGGTGTGGCCGGCATCACAGACCTGATGGTGCGTCCGGGCCTTATCAATCTTGACTTTGCCGATGTGCGCACCGTCATGAATGAAATGGGCAAGGCGATGATGGGAACGGGTGAAGCCTCCGGCGAAACCCGCGCTATCGAGTCGGCGGAAGCAGCCATTTCCAACCCGCTTCTGGACGAAGTGTCCATGAAGGGTGCGCGTGGCGTGCTCATCAACATCACCGGTGGCATGGACATGACGCTGTATGAAGTTGACGAAGCAGCCAATCGCATTCGTGAGGAAGTTGATCCTGACGCCAACATCATTGTCGGCTCGACATTCGACACCGCTCTTGATGGTTCCATGCGCGTCTCTGTTGTTGCGACGGGCATTGATTCTGAAGCAGCTGCGGAAGACCCCCCGATTGTTAAGCCTGCAACCGAGCCGGTTCGTGGTTTCCGTCTCAAGAGCCAGCAGACTGAAGCAGACATTGCAGCCAACGATGCCGCAACTTCTCCTGCACAGGAACCTGCTGCCGCTGCGGCAACAGATGCTGCCTACATGACGTCACTGCCGCCGCTGGATGACAATATTGACCCGGCTGAATACGAAGCTGAAGTCATCATCCACAAGCCGCAGGTTCAGCAGGAAGTTGCCGAAGCAGCACCTGAGATCGAAGAACCTGTCGCCGCCGAGCCCGCACCACGCGGCGCCGTCGTGGCACGGGATCAGGGGGCTGCGTACATTGCTCCTGAGCCCCGCCGCATGCAGGCCAAGCCTCGCAAGAAGGCGCCTGGTTTCTTTGAGCGCATCACGGGTGCCGCCCGTGGACGTGAGGAAGACGTGGATCGTGGTGCAGCAACACCGCTGCGCCCGACAACCAAGCCGGCGGCGCGCATGGAACCCCGCATGGCTCCGCGGCCGGTAGCCAACCCGGCTGCCGAAGCACCTCAGCGTGCTGCACCGGTTCAGCAGGCCACGCCTGTTCGTGAACTGGCGCCGGATCCGGTTGAGGAAGAACAGCTGGAAATTCCAGCGTTCCTTCGCCGGCAGGCCAACTAGGACGACACTTTGCCGGGGCCGATGGGCCCCCGCACAAGGCTGATTGTTTCCGTTACGCAGGCGGTCCCTGTCTCAGAAGAGACAGGGACCGTTTGCTTTTGGATCTGCATTTTGAATGCGCGACCTGGCGCTATGCGACGTCTTTCGCAAACTCGGCGCGGATGGTGTCCAGGGTATCGTTCAACTGGTCTTCCAGCGTATTCACCGCGCTCATCACTGCACCGGTTTCGTTTCGAACGGTGGATGAGCTTGTGCGGCTGTTGTTGATGGATTCCGACACCTTGTGGATCGATTCCGTCACGCTCTGGGTGCCGGTTGCCGCCTCGTGGATGTTGCGGGAAATTTCCTGGGTCGTTGCACCCTGTTCTTCCACTGCGGAGGCGATGGCTGAGGCCACCTGACTGACTTCGCCAATCGTGTTGGTGATGGCATCAATCATTGAAACAGCATTGCTGGTTGCAGACTGGATGGACTGAACCTGTCCGCCGATCTGCTCCGTGGCTTTTGCTGTCTGTGACGCCAGCGACTTCACTTCGGACGCGACGACCGCAAAGCCCTTGCCGGATTCCCCGGCGCGGGCGGCTTCGATGGTGGCATTGAGGGCCAGAAGATTGGTTTGGTCGGCAATGTCGGTGATCATTGCAATGACCTGGCCGATTTCCTGAGCTGCTTCATTCAGCCCCAGGATCTGCGCCTGCGCTTCGTCAGACTGAGATTTTGCCCTTTCGGCAACGCTCGCTGACTGGCTGGACTGTTCGGCGACTTCGCGAATGGCGGTTGTCATTTCTTCTGTCGCAGACGACACGGACTGCACATTGACGGTCGCTTCTTCTGCTGCGGCCGCTACAGCCGTGTTTTCGTCCATGACCTCATTGTTGATCTGCTCCATCGTGTCGACCGCAGAGGTCATTTCCGCAGTATTTTTATGTAGGGCGGTCACGGTGCCATTCAGCTTTTCCGTGATTGTGTCGGTCATGCGCAGGACCGTGTCGCGAACTTTGATCTCCGCTTCGCGTTCCATTTCCTTCTGGCGCTCAGCAAGCTCTTTTCGCTCGATGATCTGGATGCGGAATTTCTCCATGGCGTGCGCCAGCATACCAACTTCGTCCTTCGATTTGGCGTCGATGGTGATGTCGGTGTTGCCCGATGCCAGTTCGTTCACATTGGCCAGCATTGCTGTCAGTGGCTTTGAAGTGATTGTACCGATGCCGTATCCAATGACCAGCAGCAAGGCCAGGCCACTACCGCCGGCAATCCAGATGACTATCTCGGCGGAATGCTCGTGTTCCAGGGCTGCCTGTGCGGATTGCAGCGTAAAGGCATTGAGTTCCTCGAGCAGAGCTTCGACTTCATGGTCGATTTTGTCTTCCTCCTCATGAACGAGGATGGCGAGCTTGTCTGCTTCGTAGAGATTTCCTGAACGCAAGGCCGCAAATAGCTGGCGGGCATGCTCTTCAAAAGAAAAATGCTCTTTTTCAATATTCTTGAGCACGTCCAGCACATGGGTGAATTCAGCGCGAGCTTCCTCAGTATGTGCGACTTCAATTGCGTGTTCCGCGAGCTTTTCGCCCTCTACAATCTCAGCATTTACCTTCTTGGATAGCGCTTCAAACTTCTCGATGTGCTTATCCATGGCACCCGGCTTTGCGTGGCCGCTGTCCAGGGCATATCCGGCCGCAAATGTGCGCTCGACAGAAATGGCCTGCTCAAGTTGGTGAACGGTCACCTTCGTGACCATATTCGTAAGCGGAATATCTTCCTCGGTTATTTCCGCTATTTCGATGCCGATGGCAGCGATCTGCATGTTGGCGAAGGTGATAACCCCCGCCAGAATCAATGCGCTGACTGCAATAAAGACAAGCATCTTCAGCTTTAGCGACAGATTTTGGAATATTTTCAACATTGTTAGACCCCGGTATGACCTTGTTCCCGGGGGTATAATTCCCACTAAATTCCTAAGGTTTAGTTTGTGCACCGAATGCGCGCATTGGTTGCAACTTTCTGGCGATGGGCGCGACCGTTGTGCAATGCGACATGGCGAGGAAAAGTGTTAATGAAATCATATGGTTAAGGTGTAACACAGCGAAACACCGTGTGACTTGTTGATGCGATGGAGCGTTGTTAGAAGACTATTGCATCAAATTGCCCGACAGCTGCGTTTGGGTGCTTTTCAGTGATCTTGGGGGATCACATTGGAAATGCACCTTGGCTGAATGGTTGCCCGCCTTGGGGAAGGCGAGACTGGATGCGTAAGAGGGGGACGTGCGTATCGTGACTGTTCAAGACGGAAAGGCCCTTCGGGCAAACATGGCCAAAACAAAACCGCAGCAAACTTTGAAGACCAGTATCAGCTGCGCAGGCGTTGGCGTGCATACGGGCGCGATGGTCAATATGACTTTCCATCCTGCAGCTCCGAACACCGGCATTGTTTTCCGTCGTACAGACCTTGACCCATCAGCTGGTGGTGGCGCCGATATTTGCGCGCTTGCCTCATCCGTTGGTGATACGCAGCTGGGCACAACCATCTGTGCGTCCGGCGAGTTTGCCGACAAAGCCACAGTTTCCACGATTGAACATGTCATGGCCGCACTTGCTGGCTGTGAGATCGACAACATCATCATTGACGTTGATGCGCCGGAAGTGCCGGTCATGGACGGCTCTTCTGCGCCGTTTGTTCGCCTCATCGAGTGCGCCGGTGTTGAGCAGCAGGGCGCACCGCGTCGCTATATCCGCATTTTGCGTCCGATTGAGATTTCTGGCGACAAGAAGCTGGCACGGCTTGAGCCTTATGATGGCCAGGCGTTTGAGTTCGAGATTGATTTTGCCACGCCCGCCATCGGCCAGCAGGCTGTTGCCATTGAGCTTGGCTCTGACTGCTTCAAGAAAGACATTTCCGAAGCCCGTACTTTCGGCTTCGTGGAAGATGTGGAAGCGCTGCGCAGCATTGGTCTGGCGCGGGGGTCTTCTCTGGACAACACGGTCGCCATTCAAAATGACGAGATCCTCGACGAGGACGGACTGCGC
>NZ_HG966617.1:2072273-2145351 GCF_000689395.1 Candidatus Phaeomarinobacter ectocarpi | reverse complement strand
AAAATGCTCGATGCGATCGGTGACCTGTATGTTCTGGGCGCCTCGGTCATCGGCCGGTATCGCGGTGTGCGCTCCGGCCACGCGCTGAACAACCAGCTTGTTCAGGCTTTGCTGAATGAACCAGATGCTTTCGAGATTACGACGGAAGCCCCCGGTACATCTGTTCAGGTTCCAGCTGCCGCTGGTGGGTCAGCAGGTGTTCTTTCCGCCGTCGCTGCCCCAGCCTAAGCAATCAAAACACCCCACATTTTCGTGCTGATGGGCATATTGCCCCGGTTTGACGGGAAATGCGCCCTATTGCAGGGTCCAAGCGCATTGCAGGCCCATACCGCAGTCGTTTAATGTCTGCGGTAACAAGCCGCTATGCCTCTTTGACTCGCTGGAGCGGGACCCTGAGGCACCGGGCCAGCAAGCCCAGTCGGCACCCCGATACACTGACCGGATAAATGATGCGATCAATGGTGAAGCGTATTTCCCCGTCCACTTCTTCCAGTCTTGGCCCGCGTGCATTAGTACGTGGACTGGCTTTGATGGCTGCCCTGGTAGTCGCTGCATGCGGCGGGCCTGACAGCGAGGAACTGGCGTATGAAGAGCGCCCGGTCAATGAGCTTTATAACGAAGCCATTGATGAACTGGAGGGCGGCAATTATCGCGCAGCTGCCCCCCTGTTTGATGAGGTGGAACGCCAGCACCCGTATTCGATCTGGGCACGTCGGGCCATCCTGATGGCTGCCTTCTGCCACTATCAGGTCAATGATTACGACAGTGCTGTTATTGCCGCCCAGCGGTTCATTGCGCTCCACCCCGGCAACCCCAATGTGGGCTACGCCTATTATATTGTGGCGCTGTCCTTCTACGAGCAGATCACCGACGTGGCGCGTGACCAACGGGTGACCGAGCGCGCTCTGCGCGGCCTTGAAGAAGTGGTCCGCCGCTTCCCGGACAGCGAATACGCCCGCGACTCCCGCCTCAAGGTTGATCTCACCTACGACCATCTCGCCGGCAAGGAAATGCATATCGGCCGCTGGTACCTGCAGCGCGATCAATATGTCGCCGCCATCAACCGATTTCGCACGGTCGTCACCCGTTACCAGACAACCACCCATACGGCTGAAGCGCTGCACCGCCTGTCAGAAGCTTACATGGCGCTTGGCGTTGCCCATGAAGCGCAAACAGCCGCTGCTGTGCTTGGGTACAATTATCCTGGCAGCGAGTGGTATGAGTATTCCTATGCCCTATTGGCCAATGACGGATTGCAGCCGCTTGAAGACCGAGCGTCGTGGATCAGCCGGGCCTGGAACAGCGTCTTTTAGACGCCAAACCCAGGGGTAGCGACCGATGCTATCGGCCCTTTCCATCCGAGATATTGTTCTTATTGAGACGCTTGATCTCAAGCTGAATGGCGGGCTGAGCGGCCTGACCGGCGAAACCGGTGCGGGCAAATCCATCCTTCTTGATTCACTGGGCCTTGCAACGGGCGCACGGGCTGATGCCGGACTGGTGCGGTCTGGTGCGAAGCAGGGCAGTGCGACAGCCATCTTTGATATGCCTGAGAGCAAAGCGGTTACCAGCCTTCTTGACGAGGCGGGTATCGACCATGACGGCGAGCTCATCCTGCGCCGGGTGCAGACCAGCGACGGGCGTACGCGCGCCTTTGTGAATGATCAGCCGGTCTCCGTCGCCTTGCTTCGGCAACTAGGCGATTTGCTGGTTGAGGTTCATGGCCAGCACGACACCCATGGCCTTCTGGATGCGAGTACCCATCGCGGCATGCTGGATGCATTTGGCGGTTTTGAAGGCAAGGTCAGCGAACTGACCAGCCTACATGGTGCCTGGCGGGAGCTGCAAAGAGAACTGGTCAGGCTGACGGAAGAGATCGAACGTGCTCAGGCTGACGCCGACTATCTGCGTGTTGCTGTTGGTGAGCTGAACGAGCTGTCCCCGGAACCCGGCGAAGAAGTTCAGCTGGCACAGGACCGCACCTTGATGATGAGTGCGGAGAAAATCTCGACGGACTTAAGCGAGGCGTTGGACATTCTGGAAACGGATGGCGGCATCGAGACCAGACTGTCTTCTGCTTTGCGTCGGCTTGAAACGCAGCGAGAAAACGCAGCGGGTCGGCTGGACGCGGCCGTTTCATCGCTTGATCGCGCGATTGTGGAATCTGCTGAAGCGCGCGCGCAGGTGTCAGCCGCCCTTGCCGATCTGGAATTTGATCCGGACCGGCTGGAAACCGTTGAAAGCCGTCTGTTTGCGTTGAGGGCTGCCGCCCGCAAGCACAGTTGCTCCGTTGATGACCTGCCGCGTATCGCTGAAAGCCTGGCCGCTCGCCTGGGCGACATTGATGGTGGAGAAGGCCGGCTTACCGAGTTGCGCAAGTCAGTCGATAAGGCGCGCGATGCCTATATCGCAAAGGCCAAGGCGCTTTCTTCGGCGCGCAAGTCAGCAGCCAAGAAACTTGATGCCGCGGTGGTCAACGAGCTTCCGCCTTTGAAGCTGGACAAGGCGCGCTTTCGGTCCGAGATAGACGTGTCACCTTTTGATGAAGGTGGACCTGAAGGCATCGACAAGGTTCGGTTTGAAGTGGCAACGAACCCCGGTGCACCCTTTGCCCCCTTGGCGAAAATTGCATCCGGTGGTGAGCTCGCGCGTTTTATGCTGGCGCTGAAAGTCTCACTCGCGGCGCGCGGTGGTGCGCCGGTGCTTGTCTTTGATGAAGTGGATGCGGGTGTCGGCGGTGCGGTGGCTCAGGCGGTGGGAGACCGGTTGGCGCAGCTTGCTGAAAAAGTGCAGGTGCTTGTTGTAACCCACAGTCCGCAAGTCGCAGCCCAGGCAGACAACCATCTGAAGATTGAGAAGCGCGTGAAGGGCAAGGCAAAGTCCAGCCTGCCAGCAACGCATGTTGATCATCTGGAGCGTGATGCGCGCCGTGAAGAGATCGCACGCATGCTTGCCGGCGCCACTGTGACAGACGAAGCGCGGGCAGCAGCCGATCAACTGATCGGAGCTGTGTCGTGAGTGCAGCCAAGTCCGGCGACCCTGCTAGCATCAAGGTGCTGGACCTCACCGAAGACCAGGCTGCACAGGAGCTTGAGCGTCTGGCGCATGAAATTGCGGCGCATGACGAGGCGTACCATCACGACGACAAACCGGTCATCTCTGACGCGGATTATGATGCCCTGCGCAAGCGCAACACGCAGATAGAGAAATGCTTTCCGGCGCTTATCCGCGAAGATTCTCCATCCGGCCGTGTGGGCGCGGCACCATCCGAAAAGTTCGATAAGGTCCAGCACGCTGTGGCCATGCTCTCGCTTGGTAACGCGTTCACCGATGACGACGTGAAAGAGTTTGGCCTGCGGGTCAGTCGGTTTTTGGGCCTGAAACCGGATGAGGAACTTGCCTATACAGCCGAACCCAAGATCGACGGCCTGTCGGCCAGCCTGCGCTACGAAAAAGGCGCGTTGGTGATGGCGGCCACCCGTGGCGACGGCTCCGAGGGTGAAAACGTCACCCGCAATGTGCAGACCATCAAGGACATTCCCCAGACGCTGGCAACAAAATCACCGCCGGATGTTTTTGAGGTGCGTGGTGAGATTTACATGAGCCATGCAGCCTTTGCCGCATTGAACGAGCAGCAGGTGGAAGCGGGCAAGGATCCGTTTGCCAATCCACGCAATGCCGCGGCAGGCTCTTTGCGTCAGCTGGACCCGACAATCACAGCGTCACGTCCGCTGCAGTTTTTTGCCTATGCGTGGGGGGAGGTGTCTGACCTTCCAGTTGAGACCCAGGATGAAGCCGTTCAATTGCTTGGCAGTTATGGCTTTCCGGTCAATCCGCTGATGAAGCGATGCACCAGCACAATGGACATGATCGCTCACTACCATGCCATTGAAGAACAGCGCTCGTCGCTTGGCTATGACATTGACGGCGTCGTCTACAAGGTGGACCGGCTCGACTGGCAGGCGCGACTGGGCTTTGTCACGCGCAGCCCGCGCTGGGCCATTGCCCACAAGTTTCCCGCTGAGCAGGCGATTACTGTTCTCAATGACATCGAGATTCAGGTCGGACGTACCGGTGCCCTGACACCGGTAGCGAAACTTGAACCGGTGACAGTTGGTGGCGTCGTGGTGTCCAATGCGACGCTCCACAATGAAGACGAGATTGCCCGAAAGGACATTCGCATTGGCGACACTGTTGTTGTGCAGCGGGCAGGAGACGTTATTCCGCAGGTTGTGCGTGTCCTCACGGAGAAGCGCAACGGTAAGGAAGTTGCCTTCAAGCCCCTGTCGGTCTGTCCTGTATGCGGAAGCCATGCGGTGCGTGACATCAACGAAAAGACCGGCAAGGAAGACGTGGTGCGTCGCTGCACGGGTGGTCTTATCTGTGAGGCTCAGCTTGTTCAGCGGCTGAAGCATTTTGTCGCGCGCAATGCGCTGGATATTGATGGCCTGGGTGCCAAGCAGGTGGATGCGTTTCATGGCCTCGGCTGGCTGCATAGCCCGGCAGATATCTTCAAGCTCAATAGCCACGCGGAAGAGGTCAAAAAAATGGAGGGGTGGGGCGAGACATCCGTTTCCAACCTCATGGCTGCCATTGATGCACGGCGCGAACCTGACCTTGGACGCCTGATTTATGGTCTGGGCATTCGTCACGTTGGCGCAACGACAGGTCGATTGATGGCGCGCAGCTATGGCACGTTCGAGGCCTTCATGTCGGCCATGATTGCGGCGGGAGAAGACCGCGAAGGTGCAGCCTATCAGGAGCTTGTTGGAATCGACGGCGTTGGTGACGTGGTTGCCGATGCGCTTGTGGAGTTTTTCAATGAGGCCCGCAATCGTGAGGTGATCGATGCGCTGCTCGCAGAGGTAACGCCGCAAGAGGCAGAGGCGGTTGTTGCTGACGGATCACCTGTGGCCGGCAAGACGCTGGTCTTTACCGGCACACTTGAAAAAATGTCCCGGGCTGAAGCCAAGGCGCGGGCGGAATCCATGGGCGCCAAGGTGTCGGGCTCTGTATCCGCCAAGACGGACCTGTTGATTGCCGGGCCAGGCGCGGGATCGAAGCTCAAGAAGGCGGAGAGCCTGGGTGTTGAGGTCATCGATGAAGATGCCTGGATCGAAATGGCCGGCCAGAATTAGACCGGTTTCACCGCCTCTTCGAGCCAGCGTAGATCTTCCGGCGGCAGGAGTGGGCTCAAAGTTTCCAACACGCGCGCGTGGTAGTCGTTGAGCCAGGCTCTTTCGTCCTCGGAAAGCAATTCCGGCAAGATCAGTGTGCGATCAATCGGGGCGAGGGTGAGCGTTTCAAATGCCATCATGGGCCGCTCGCCGCCGTCGATCTCTTCTCCAGCAGTGACCGTGACCAGATTTTCAATCCGGATGCCGTAAGCGCCGGTTTTGTAGAATCCGGGCTCGTTTGACACGATCATGCCGGGGTCCAGCGGCACATTGTGAGGCAGCTTGGAAATGCGCTGCGGACCCTCGTGCACGGACAGGTAGCTGCCGACGCCATGGCCTGTGCCATGGTCAAAATCCAGCCCGGCCTGCCACAGGGCATTGCGCGCCAGCACGTCCAGCTGGGAGCCGGACGTTCCATTTGGGAAGCGCGCCATGGCCAATGCGATATGCCCCTTGAGAACGCGCGTGAATCTATCGCGCACGTCCTGCAGGTCAGGCGTGTTGGCTGGTTCACCGACAGATACGGTGCGGGTGATGTCGGTTGTTCCGTCCAGATACTGCGCACCGGAATCAACCAGATAAATGTCGCCTGGGTTGAGGGTCCGGTCGGTGGCTTCCGTCACCCGGTAGTGAACGATGGCGCCGTTGGGTCCGGCACCGGAAATGGTGTCGAACGACAGGTCCTTGAGGGTGCCGGTCTCCGCCCTGAAGTTTTCCAACGCCTGTGCCGCTGAAATCTCAGTCACCTGCCCCTTGGGCGCTTCGCGGGATAGCCAGGCAAGGAAACGGGAGACAGCGGCTCCGTCGCGCACATGGGCGGCGCGGGTGCCGGCGACTTCTGCTTCATTCTTGCGTGCTTTTGGCAGGACGCAGGGGTCATCGCCTGCCCGAATGACCGCGCCCGCATCGACCAGCCTTTGACGGATCCAGTCGGCGGCACTCGTCTCATCGAGGCGAATTTCTTTCTTCGCCGCACCGAGTTCGTCCAGCGCTTCTTTCAGACGGCCGGGGGCATGCAGCGTGACCTTATTGCCAAGGTGTGACCGGGTCTGCGGCGTGAGCTTGCGGTCATCAATGAAGAGATCGGCATGGCCGTCTTCATGCAGAATGGCAAAGGACAGGGGCAGGGGCGTATGTGAGACGTCACTGCCACGAATATTGAACAGCCAGGCGATGGAGTCCGGCTGGGTCAGAACGGCGGCGTGAACGTCGGCGTGTTCCAGTATGTCCGAAACACGGGCCAGCTTGGCTTCGTGGTTTTCTCCAGCATGTTCGAGGGGATGCGGAATAACTTCGCCATAGGGAATCTGTGGCTGGTCCGCCCAGACTTCGTCAATCAGATTGTCTGTGCAGGGCACCAGCTCTGCACCGGCCTTTTTGCAGGACTTGCGCAAGCGGTCTGCTGCGGCTGCTGTATGCAGCCACGGATCAAATCCAAGGCGCGCGCCATGGGTGAGGTTTTCTTCTATCCAGCGTGTCGCGGGTTCGTCCACCAGATGCTGCGCGTCGAAGATGGACATATCCACCTGATCGCGCACCTGCAGAGTGTAGCGGCCATCAATGAAAATGGCGGCCTTTTCCTTGAGGACAATCGCCATGCCGGCAGACCCGCCAAACCCCGTCAGCCATTTCAGGCGCTCGGCGTGGGGGGGCACATACTCGCCTTGATGCTCATCCGAACGCGGAATGATGAAACCATCCAGCCCGTGGCGGGCCATGGCGTCGCGCAGCAGCGCCACACGGGGTGCCCCTACGGTTGGGTCCGGGTTGTCTGAGAAAATCTGGTAACCGATTGCCTGATCCATACTCCCTATTTAGGCGCAAAGGCGGATCAGGCCAAGCGGACTATCGCTTTAGAAGGAGTGTCATCCATTCACCAAGGGGATAGCGGGCGCCGATGACGAAGCCCTGCCCCCGATAGGTCGCCTCCACGGCCCGCGACTGGTGCCTTAGAAGTCCTGAGAGAATCACATAGCTGCCCGGACGCGTGAAGCGCCGCATGTCCGGTGCGAGGCTGATAAGCGGCCCGGCCAGCACATTGGCCATGACCAGACCGAACGGTGCCTGTTCGCGCACGGCTTCGTGCTGGAAGCCTGTTGCTTCGACGGCGTCCACCAGTGGACCAACGCCATTTGCTTCTGCCGCTGCTTTGGCAAAGCGCACCGACGGCTCATCAATATCACCGCCAAGAACAGGCAGTTTGGTCACGCTGGCATAGGCGATGGACAGGATGCCGGTGCCACACCCAAGGTCGAAAACGGGGCCATCAACGCCACGCTTCAAAAGATCGTCCAGTGCCATAAGACAGCCAGAGGTGGTGGGGTGCTGGCCAGTACCAAAGGCTTCACCGGCCTCTATGAGCAGGGAGTGGGTGCCACCAGGCGCGGGTTCGTCATGGCTTCCATGGATATGGAAACGCCCGGCGCGCACCGGCTTAAGATCCTCAAGGCCGCGTTTGACCCAGTCCTCGTTTTCCAATGGTTCAAGGGTGAAGCCCGGTTCATGTCCCAGCGCCTGCTCGATGAGGGCACTGAAATCAGCGCGGTCCGGCTCTTCTGCCAGCAGGACAGTCACCGCATAGTCCCCGCCGATTTCTTCGAAAGCTGAAACAGACAGAACGTCAGGATTGGTTTCGGTCAGCCAGTCAGTAGCGGTATCTGCGTCTTCTCGCGTGAGCTGAATGACGGCCTGCCAGAGGTCCGGTTCTTTACTCATGGCCGCTCCACAAAACTCGCGATCACCTTTTTGGTGCCTGCTTTTTCAAATTCGACCGTCAGCTTGGTGCCTTCAATATCCTGAATGCAGCCATAGCCGAACTTTTGGTGGAAGATACGCTCGCCGCGCTCAAAGCCCTCCGCATCGGGAGCAGAGGTGGCAATCAGCGTTGCCTGCGCGTCAATCATCGGTGCCCGCCTGGGTGGCGTTGCGTGATTGCCTGCCTTGGCCTTGGCGCGCTGCCAGCCGGGACTTGAATATTCGCTGCCTGCAAAGCCGCCCTCATCAAAGCGGGAGGGGCCGTAGGAATAGGTGTCGCCCTGGCTTTCGACTTCGACATTTGTTTCGGGCAATTCATCGATGAAGCGCGACGGCAGGGAGTTCTGCCACAGATTGTGGATGCGCCGATTGGCAGCAAAGGAAATCTTGGCGCGCTGCTTGGCGCGGGTAATGCCCACATAGGCCAGACGGCGTTCTTCTTCGAGGCCGGCCAATCCGCTTTCATCAAGGGCGCGCTGATGGGGAAAGAGACCTTCTTCCCAGCCCGGCAGGAAGACTGTTTCAAACTCCAGGCCCTTGGCCGCGTGCAGGGTCATCAGGTTGATCTTGTCGTCAGCTTCCTGATCTTCCCGGTCCATTACCAAGGACACATGCTCAAGGTAGCCTGCCAAGTTCTCGAACTGCTCCATTGAGCGCACGAGTTCCTTGAGGTTGTCGAGGCGGCCAGGTGCATCCGCGGATTTGTCGTTCTGCCACATTTCGGTGTAGCCGGACTCGTCGAGAATTTGTTCAGCGAGTTCCGTGTGGGGTAGGGCGGGCATCAGTTGACGCCAGCGCTCGATGCTTTCCACAAAGATGGTCAGGGCGCGGCGTGCCTGCGGCTTCAGCTCTTCTGACTCAATCAGCGGGCGTGCGGCACGCCAAAGCGACGTGCCCTGTGCCCGCGCAGCCTGATGCAGGGTTTGCACGGCGACATTGCCGAGGCCGCGTTTGGGTTTATTGATGATGCGCTCAAAGGCCAGGTCGTCATCCGGCTGGGCGACGAGGCGGAAATAGGCGTTGGCGTCGCGAATTTCGAGACGCTCGTAGAAGCGGGGGCCGCCAATGACGCGGTAGGGCAGGCCGAGATTTATGAAGCGGTCTTCAAACTCACGCATCTGGAAGGAGGCGCGTACCAGGATTGCCATCTCGTTAAGCTGGTGGTCCTTGCGCTGAAACTGCTCGATGTCTTCGCCGATGGTCCGGGCTTCTTCTTCGCCATCCCAGACGCCGCGCACGGTCAGCTTTTCGCCGTCATTTGCATCGGTCCACAGGGTTTTGCCAAGGCGGCCTTCATTGGCGGTGATGAGACCTGAGGCTGCTTGCAGAATGTGGGGTGTCGACCGGTAGTTCTGCTCCAGGCGCACGACCGTAGCGCCGGGGAAGTCTTTTTCAAATTTCAGGATGTTGTCGACTTCAGCGCCGCGCCAGCCATAGATGGACTGGTCATCATCCCCGACGCAGCAGATGTTCTTGTGGCCGCGCGCAAGGAGCCGAAGCCACAGATACTGGGCGACGTTGGTATCCTGATACTCATCCACCAGAATGTATTTGAACCGCTGCTGGTAATCTTCCAGCACTTCCGGGTGTTCCTGGAAGATGCGCAGATTTTCTACCAGCAGATCGCCGAAATCGACGGCGTTGAGAGTTTTGAGGCGGGCCTGGTAGGCCGCATAGAGTTCAGCACCCTTGCCATTGGCAAAGGCGAAGCTTTCTCCCTTGGGCACCTGGTCGGGGGCAAGGGCCCGATTCTTCCAGCTGTCAATGAGGTTGGCCAGCTGACGGGCAGGCCAGCGTTTTTCATCAATGTCGGCCGCCTTGATGATCTGCTTCATCAAGCGCACCTGGTCGTCTGCGTCCAGAATGGTGAAGTCTGATCTCAGATCGACGAGCTCGGCATGGCGGCGCAGAATTTTCGCCCCCAGCGCATGGAATGTGCCGAGCCACTGCATGCCTTCGACCACGCCACCTATGAGCGCGCCGATGCGCTGCTTCATCTCGCGTGCGGCCTTGTTGGTGAAGGTCACAGCCAGTATCTGGCCGGGCCAGGCACGCTTGGTGTTGAGCACATGGGCGAGACGGGTGGTGAGCACCCGGGTTTTGCCTGTTCCGGCGCCTGCGAGCACCAGAACAGGACCATCCAGAGCTTCAACGGCCTGTCGTTGCGGGCCGTTCAGGCTGTCCAGATAAGGCGTGGGCGCAGCAACACCTGCCGCCGCCCGTTCCGAAATGGACGGGCCGCGCGCTGTTTCCTCTTCAGGAATGTCGCCAAGGTCAAAAGGGTCGCTCATCAGAATCGGGAACTTAGCATGAACATGCGTCGCGGCGAGGCAGAAAGCCGCAAATCAGGAATGTCCTACTCGTGTTCTTCCCGAGAGGCTTCAACCAGGGCTTCATTGTAGGCGCGCAAGGCGTCTGCATGGCTGACTGTTCCCACGATTTCGAGGTGTTCTGAAGGTTGAACCACCGGCAATGTCTCGTGCTGAGAGGCCTCGAAGAGGGCCAGCGTTTTCTCCAGCGTGTCGCCGATGAACAGCCGCTCGTCGTCCTCGTCCAGTTTCTGGAGTGGTGTGTTTTCATCATCCACGACGCGCTGCATGAAATCCTGCACCAACACCGTCTGCAAGATCTGCCAGCGCGGCCCGCCATAGAGCCGCAATCCACGGCGTTCCAACTGCCAGTGGAAGAAGCTTTTGCCCAACAGACCCTGCGTCAGGGCAGTGGCGATGGAGATCGCGACCATCAAGGCCACTGTCATTTCATAGCCGCCGGTCAATTCGAAGGCGATTAGCAGGGTGGAGAGCGGCGCGCCAAGGACTGCACCTGCAACCGCCCCCATGCCAACAATGGCGTAGACCGCGTGGGTGGAGAATGCGATCTCGGGTGCGGCTTGCGCGATGATCAGTCCAAAAGCGCCGCCGGTCATGGCGCCCAGATACAAGGCTGGCGAAAACACACCGCCGCCAAATCGGCTGGCGATGGTGATTGCGGTGGCGAGTGTTTTCACGACGATGAGGCTCAGCAGAAGCACCAGACCAAACTGACCCTGCAATGCCGCATCGGTGGCTGCATACCCAACGCCAAGAGCCTGCGGATACCAGATGCCGATGGCGCCGATGATCAGACCTCCAAGGACGGGCCGCAGCCACAAGGGAATGCTAACCTGCCGTGCCAGTGTGTCGGCGCGCATGATCGTTGCCATGAAAGCCATGGCAACGAGGGCGGACACGACGCCGAGCAGGGCGAAGGCTGGAAAGTCAGCCAGGCTGGTGATCATGTATTCGGGAATGACGAATGTGGGAGATGACCCCATGTGGATGCGGGCGAGCAACGCGCCCACCACACTGGCGATGACGATGGGGCCGGATGCCCGCAAGGCGTAGTGGCCCAGAACAACTTCCAGTGCGAACAAAACCCCTGCGATGGGCGCATTGAAGGAAGCAGCGACAGCCGCCGCTGCACCGGCTGCCAGCAGTGTCCGCAGATGGGTTGGCGTGAAGCCGAAACGCTCCCCCAGAAACGAGCCAAGAGTGGCGCCCAAATGGACCGCGGGGCCTTCGCGGCCGGCACTGGCACCACCGCCCAATGAAATGATTGATACGATGGCGCTGCCCAGACCCTTCCACAGGGGCAGGCGTCCAGCACCCACCGCTCGGGCTTCAATCACATCCGCCACGCCTTCGGCGCGATTGCCAGGCTGCAAAAAGGTCAGCCACAGGCCAACTACGAGGCCTGCGGTGGTTGGCCCTGCGATGATCAGCCAGGCGGGGGTCTCCTGTAGAAACCGGAACAGATTTTCTTCGGTTTCTCCGAGCCAGAGATACTGGATGCCGCCAATGGCGAGCCGGAAGCCGATTGCCGCGTATCCTGCCAGGACACCAACAAGCAGCGCTGCCAGCCATACGCGAGGCACGGGCGACGTGGTCGCGCGGCGCAGGGCGTTTTCGAGCCTGATGCGTTGGGATGTCAGCGGGGTGTCACTCATGCACTCGAAATTCCCTTTCTGACACATGGATAAACCGGGAAACGGCATCATGAAAGTAAAGGCTTAACCAAAGTGCCGGTTTCCGGCCTGAATTTGACCATGCTCGCGGGTCCCGGGAAGTCCGATATGCGGTCAGGCTACGTAGGAAGGAGCAGGGTCACGAGAGTTGGAGGCACTCTAGAATGGGTAATGTTGTTGAGTTTACGCGGCGGTGTTCGGAAATCGCTGGCGACACGGTCACCAAGACAGATGAACTGGACGACCTGGGCCGAAGGGTTGCCGGGATCGTTGAGGCCATCGACAAGCAGAAAGCCGAAATTGCTCAATTTCGTGCGCATATGGACAGGCTGCGGGACGAAATGAGCTCCCTGGACGTGTCTGTGGTGCGCTACAGGGAACGGGTCGACTCAATTCCTCACAGGCGACTGCGCCAGCAGGCGCGCAGTCTGGAAGCGATGCTTGCGCGCTGCGCACCGGCGCAATCCTAGGTGCTACTTGCACTGCCCGATTGAATCTGGTCCGCAGATATAGGTGCCGTTGGTCCAGGTCGCGCCGGTAAGATCCGCATCCAGAATATCTGTACGGCCCAGACGGGCATTGGTCAGGTTCGCACCGCGCAGGGTTGCCTTGAACAATCGGGTGCGGCGCAGATCAGCGCCTGTCAGGTTTGCGCCGTCAAGGTTTGCGCGCGTGAAATCCGCTTCACGCAGATCAGCGTTGGTGAAGTCGGCCTGTTCTGCGCGTGCGCGCATGAGTTTTGCGCGGCGCGCATCAACATCAACAAGCGTTGCCTGAATGAGGATTGCGCGGAGCAGGCGGGCCTCCCGCAGCTTGGCGCCGGTCAGGTCAACGCGCGACAGGGGTTTGTCTTCAAGGTAACAGCGATGCCAGTTGACGCCGGGGAGGGCGGGGCTTTGACAATCCGCACCAATTTGTTGTGCCTGTGCCGGCACTATGTGTGCAGGCACGAAGAGAACCGTCAGAACCAGGAAGAATAGTTGGATCACGCGCTTGTCGCTCCTGCGGACTTTTTGGGAATGCCGATCACGCGGCCGACCTGAGGTTTGATGGGCAACTCTTTATGGGCGTCTTTCAGGGCCTGCAGTTCCGCCAGTACCCAGTCGGGCATTACGGCGGAGCGCCGAGACTCCATGCTCACATGGATGCCAATCTGCTCCATGGTTGCGGCGAGGTAGCCTTCTTCTGCGTGATACATCTCCAGGAACATATGGATGCGCTTGGCATCAAAGTCGAGCAATTGGCAGGTCACTTTGATGGGGTCGTGCAGGGACAGTTCCTGCGCATAGGTCACATGGATTTCAGCTGTGAAAACAGATGCCAACTCTTTGGTGACGTAATCCTCGCTTATGCCCACATCCATAAAAAGGGCATCTACCGCCTTGTCGAACACGGTGTTGTAGAAGGCCATGTTCATGTGGCCATTGTAGTCAATCCACTCCTCGATGACCTTCATGGGAGGCGCGACGAGGGGAGCTGTGTAGGACTTTGTGGCGGCGGTCATAGTGTTGCCTGCTATCATACCAATTAAACTGTTGGTGCTGATCATAGGGGGAGCCACGGCCAATCCCCAAGCGGCTTGGTCGCCTATGTACCGGGCAACGCTATAAGAGTGCTGGTGAACGGGTGCTGAATGGCGAATGGTCGCAGTGGCGGTTAAGCTGAAGCCTCACCAGCGAGCTTTTTCAGGAGTAGGCCGTATGGATTTGCCTGAGGCGTTCAAATGCCCAACCGCGCATGAAGTCATTGATGACTTGCGCCCCCTGTTTGGCGAGCGGCTCTCGACGGCACAGGCCGTCCGCGACCAGCATGGGCATGATGAAAGCTGGCACGCCGGAGCTGCCCCTGACGCAGTCGTGTTTCCCCTGACCACGCAGGAGGTTTCCACGGTTGTTACCCTGTGCGCAAAACACAAAGTGCCCGTCATTCCCTTTGGAGCGGGTACGTCTCTTGAGGGGCACGTAACGGCGGTTCATGGTGGCATTGCCATTGATATGTCTCAGATGGCGCAGGTGATACGTGTCTCGCCTGAAGACCTTGATTGTACGGTTGAAGCAGGCATCACCCGAAAAGCACTCAATGCACATCTGCGCGACACAGGTCTTTTCATGCCTGTGGATCCCGGGGCGGATGCGAGCATTGGCGGCATGGTGTCAACGCGCGCAAGTGGCACCAATGCCGTTCGCTACGGCACTATTCGTGAAAACGTGTTGGGTCTGACTGTCGTCATGGCGGACGGTTCAATTGTTCAGACCGGCGGTCGCGCGCGCAAATCTGCTGCCGGCTATGACCTTACGCACCTGCTTGTGGGGTCCGAGGGCACGCTCGGCGTGGTGACGGAAATCACACTGCGTTTGCACGGCATCCCGGAAGATGTGGGCGCAGCGACATGCTCGTTTGAAAGTGTGGATCAGGCTGTTGCTACGGTGATCGAGACCATCCAATCGGGCATTCCGGTGGCGCGCATAGAACTGATGGATGCCGCCATGGTGCGGGCATGCAATGCATATTCGAAGCTGACACTGCCGGAGCAGCCGATGTTGTTCCTTGAGTTTCATGGCACGTCAGCCTCGGTACAGGAACAATCGCAACGGGTGGCTGATCTGGCGGACGCTAATGGCGGTCGCGGTTTTCAATGGAGTTCGCGTGCTGAGGACCGCACCCGCCTATGGGAAGCCCGGCACAACGCCTATTATTCGGCCCTTGCACTGGAGCCGGGCAAGCAGGGGTTCACAACGGATGTTTGTGTGCCCGTGTCGCGGCTGGCCGATGTCATCTCTGACACGCGTGCTGACGTAGACAGTACCGATCTGATGGCGCCGTTGGTGGGGCATGTGGGGGACGGCAACTTTCATCTGATCATGCTGGTGGATCCATTGAAGCCGGACGAGGTTGCGTCGGCAAAGGCTCTGCATGAGAGGCTTGTGATGCGTGCGCTTGATGCCGGGGGTACCTGCACGGGGGAGCATGGTATTGGCCTTGGGAAACGCGATTTTCTGCTGCGCGAACACGGCGACGCTGTGCCGGCGATGCGTGCCGTCAAACGGGCCTTTGATCCTCAGGGCATCATGAACCCGGGCAAGATGCTGCCGGATGCGTAAAGCCGGTTAGCTGTCGGGGTCTGTGTCCGGTGTCTTGTTGAGGCGCGAAGCGTCCACGAGCCTGTGAAGCTTTTCCGTAGGAGCTTTGTCGCGCGCCTTCTGTGCCTTCGAGCGGCCGGATCGAACGCGGTTGGCCTCAGCCTTCCTTGCCTTTTCCGCGCGGGCTTCCTGCTTCTTGACGTGCCGCGGCTTGCTGGTCGCGGTTTTGGCTCGTTTTACAGAGGCCAGATCGACCACATTTTCGGGCTGATTGTCTTTATCCGTCACAATGAGCGATATCCCGATGAGAATGGCTCTCAAATTTCGCCAAAAATCGCGTAAATATTTGGCCTTCGAGCCTGAGTAGCGTATTCCGAATGCAGGGAAATGCGAAGGCGTGGGGCCGTTTGTGCGGTTGTGGCCTTTGATGCCGGTGGGGAGAAAGTGTTGCGGTCTATCTGGTCCTACGCAGGGTTGGCACTTGCACTCATTGTGGCAGCAATTCTGATTGTCCCTGGATTTCTGGATTGGAGCCGCTATGCCGGTCTGATCGAGGCTCAGGCAGAGGCCGTGACAGGTCGGGATGTCACTATATCGGGTGATGTCCGCATTTCACTTCTTCCAACACCAAAGCTGACACTGGGCCGCATGACGCTTGCGAATGCGCCGGGCGCCTCGGCACCTCACATGGCTGAGATAGAGAGCATGACGGCAGAGTTGTCCGTGGGCTCCCTTTTCAGGGGTGATCTGAACATCAGCCGCCTGTCCATGAAGCAACCCGTGCTGTGGCTTGAGGAAACGCCTGAGGGGCGCGGCAACTGGCTCTTCCAGAATGGTTCTTCAGAAAGTCCTGAGGGTGAGACGCTCGTTACGCCGAGTGAGCCTGATAGCGCTGTTCAAGGCGCCCTTGATGTCCTGCCGCCTTTGACAATCGGCGAGATTGAAATTGAAGAGGGACAGATTGGTCTGCGCAATCTTGGCATCGGCACCGACTTTGAAATTACATCCATCAATGCGCTGGTGGGTGCCAGCAGCCTGAATGGTCCGTACAAGGCCAAAGGCACCGGGGTGTTTGTCGGCGAGCAGGCGGACTTTCTGGCGACACTGGGCGAAGTATCATCTGAAAAAGCGTACCCGGCTAATGTGTCCTTGACGTTCAAGGATGCAGAGGCGGCCTTCAGTGGCATCGTCACCGGGCGGGGCGCGGACATCCGCTTTGATGGGGCTGTGAGTGCCAATGCGGCAGCAGGACTTGCGCCGGCTCTGGGTGCGCTAACCGCAGGGCAGCCAGTGGCCCTGTCAGCGGGGGTGGTGGCAACACCGGGCGGCATAACTCTGCGCGAGATCGAAGCTGAGGCTGGGGCTGTATCACTGACCGGTGGGTTTGTTGCAACGGCTGGTCCCAGTTTCACCGTTGAGACGGACGCTGTTCTCAATCGGCTGGATTTCACGGGATTTGATACAGCCGGTCTTCCGCTCACAATGACGTCCGTTGCCAGCGCGATCCAGGCGACAATCGAACAGGCGCCTGCCGGCTCTTATCGGGTGCTGGTTGAAGATGTCCGGTTGCCGTCTGACCGGCTGTCCAACCTGGAGGTTTCAGCGGAAGCGGGCGGAGACACCATATCTGTCAAATCCCTGAGTGTGCAGATGCCGGGGGATGCCGAGGCGAATGCTGAGGGTGCCTTGTCCATTGGCGGAGAAGGGGCCTATTTCTCAGGCGATGTCTCTGTTCGCGGCAGCAAGACCTCAGAGTTGGTCAGTTGGTTGAATAAGGGGTCCGTGCCGCACATTTTCTCAGAGCAACCACTTGAGAAGATGGCGGCCAAAGCATCCGTTTTCCTCACGCCAGCTCGCGTCAGCCTCGACAAACTCTTTATCGATCTGGATGGCGGACTGATATCGGGTCAGCTTGCCACCTCGTTTGAACAACGCCCGCAGGTCGAGGTTTCCCTCAATATCGAGAAAATTGCTCTGCCTACGGACAACCTGCCGGTCGTTGGAAAAATCGTTCCCGGTCGACCTGTGGATCTGGGATTTGACGGCAATGTTGCTTTCAATGTTGAGGCCCTTGATGCAGGTCCGATCCACCTGGAAAGCCTGTCGCTTAAACTTGAAACCAATGAAACCGATGTGACACTTCGCGAATTGCTGTTCCAGAGTGCCCAGGGGGCGAGTGCCACGCTGTCAGGTCAGTCGTCAGCAACGCAGGGACAGTTCCAGGCGACGTTGACCGCCCCAAGCGTTGCCTCGCTTGACGGGCTTTTGCCTTTGCCCAAGGCATCCCTCGACAGTCTTTCCTCCCTCTCCATGAGCGCAAAGGCGCAGTGGCCTGACGAGGCGGCGCTTGGCGATGCTGCAGATGGCCAGATGGAAACGGTGGGTTTTTCGGTTCTTGGTCGCGCGGGTGATGTGCGCGTTGAGACCGAAGGTCAATTTGCGCCGGGCCAGAATGGCACTTCCGATGCTGCGTACTCGGTAACCACGACGTTTGGTGCTGACCAGTGGCAAAAGCTGGTGCGCGTGGGGGCTGCCTTTATGGCGCTCTCCGGTGATACGGCAGAGCAGGCCGAGGCAGACGCGCAGGACCAGTTGCCCAAGAGCGCTGCGGATACACCCCAGACGGTTACTGCTGTTGTTGAGGGCACGATGGGTGCGCCGGCTATTGTGGCGATACAGGCGTCGACGGCAGGCATGACCGGGACAGTTGCCGGGCAGGTGGACTTTGCACATTCGCCGGCACGCTTTGATCTTGATGTCGCTTTCGACACGCCGATCGCGCAGGCGGTGGCACAGGCGGCCGGGCACTATCTTGGCGACATCAGTTCCGTAGATGTCACCGGTGGCTTGGCGTTTGACGGCACCGGCTATGATATCGGTGCAACATCCGTGCGCATTGAAGGCACCGACGGTGCTTTTGATGCAGACATAAACGGGCGTCTTGCGCCTGCTGAAAAACGTCCGGCTGGTGCCTTGGTGGTGACGTCGCGGGAAACCGATTTGTTGCTGCTCTCCCGGCTTCTCGACGGCACCTATTTTCGCGTCCCTGTAACGTCAGACGAAGAAGACATTGACGCTGACAACAACTCCTATTGGAGCGCGGATCTTCTCGACACTTCCTTGCTGAACCTGGCTGACATTGATTTCACCGCGAGCGGAGGCGGTGTCTCGTTCGGGCCGCTGGTGGCGGATCAGCTGGTTGTGAGCGGGCAAGTGGTCGATCAGGAATTGTCGTTCTCTGATTTGCGCGCGTCTGTCTTTGGCGGGGAAGTGCGCGGCGTGCTCACTGTCAATGCCGATGCAGGGATTGCTCTTGAAGCAACCATGGCAGCTACAAACCTCGATGCTGGTCTCACGTCAGAAGCCCTGGGATTTGGAACCGTGGGTACAGGGACCGCAGCTTTTGACCTGACTGCAACGGGCAACGGTCTGAGTGCACTTGCTTTTGTTTCCTCTCTCAAAGGCGAAGGCAGTTTCAAGGTCGAAGGCGGCACATTGGCGGGGCTTGATCTGGCGGCGTTGTCTGATGGCCTTCAACAACTTGAAGACATCAAGAATTTTGCGTCATTGGCTGACGCCACGCTTACATCCGGCGCCACACCCTATTCCGAGATTGCCGGAACGATTGCCATGACGGCTGGCGTTATGCGGGCGCCGGACATTGACGTTGCGGTGGAGATGGCAGAGGTGAAAACCGCCGCCTATGCGGACATTGGCCGGGCGGCACTTGATGCTGAAACAACCTTTACCCTCAATGTGCCTGAGGGTGCGCCGGCAGCTACCATCGTGTTTGCAGGTGATTTCTCCGATCCGGAAAGGACCGTAAACACGGTTGATCTGGAGGCCTTTGCTGGCCGGCAGCTTCTGCAAAAGGAGATTGACGCCATAGGGGGCGGCGAGTCGTCGGAGTTGCAGGTCATTCTTGATCTGGCGAAGGATCAGGAAGCGGAAAGCGCGACGCCCTAGGTCTCGTCGTCCGTGGTGCAGTCCGGAGCCTGTTTGAAGTGGGCAAGAACATGGACGCGTACTTCACTGGAAAGGCCGCGCGGGTCATCCCCGTCGCGGCCTTCATCAATCTGGCGCACCAGTTCGTTCACAGAGACTTTGCGTGTGCAGGCCATTTCTTTCAGAGCGGACCAGAATTCGGGCTCCAGGGTAATGGAGGTCCGGTGTCCTGACAGTGTCACTGATCGTTTTATCTCTGCAGGCATGGTTTCATGTCCTGTTCGTCAGGCGGATGGCCCGATCATGTTTTCAGGCCGTACCACGGCGTCAAACTCTTCTTCCGTTACAAATCCAAGACCGACCGCCTCTTCTTTGAGGGTCGTGCCGTTCTTGTGTGCCGTCTTGGCGACCTTGGTGGCGTTGTCATAGCCGATTGTGGGCGCCAGTGCGGTCACCAGCATGAGCGACCGGCTCATGAGGTCTGCAATGTTGTCCTTGCGCGGTTCGATGCCGACCACGCAATTGTCCGTGAAGCTGACAGATGCATCTGCAATGAGCCGGATCGACTGCAGAACCGAATAGCCGATTACGGGCTTGTAGACATTGAGCTCAAAATGGCCCTGGCTGCCGGCGATAGTTGTAGTGGTGTGGTTGCCCATGACCTGGGTGCAGACCATCGTCAGTGCTTCGCACTGGGTGGGGTTCACTTTGCCCGGCATGATGGATGAGCCGGGTTCGTTTTCCGGCAGTGCCAGTTCGCCAAGACCAGAGCGGGGACCAGACCCAAGGAAGCGAATGTCGTTGGCAATCTTGAAGAGGCTGACAGCGACCGTGTTGAGTGCACCGGAAAGCTCTACCATCGCGTCGTGAGTGCCGAGCGCTTCAAATTTGTTGGGCGCAGTTTCAAAGGGCAGCTTGGTCAGGGTTGCGACTTCTTCGGCAAACTTTTCCGCAAAGCCGATCTTGGCATTAAGGCCCGTGCCGACGGCCGTGCCGCCCTGGGCAAGCTGGAAGATGGCGGGCAGGGACTGCTCAATACGGCGAATGCCATTGTCGACGGCGGCGACATAGCCGGAGAATTCCTGGCCCAGCGTGAGCGGGGTTGCATCCTGTGTGTGGGTACGGCCGATCTTGATGATCTCCGCCCATTCCTTTGCCTTGTCGTTCAGGGCATTGCGCAGTTTCTGCAACGCTGGGATAAGCGCAAGGCTTGCTTCTTCGCCCGCTGCGATGTGCATCGCGGTGGGGAAGGTGTCGTTGGAAGACTGAGAGCGGTTCACATGGTCATTGGGGTGAACGGGGTCTTTTGAGCCAATTACGCCGCCGAGCATTTCAATGGCGCGGTTGGCGATGACTTCGTTGGCGTTCATGTTTGACTGGGTGCCGGAGCCCGTCTGCCAGACCACAAGGGGGAAGTTGTCGTCGAACTTGCCCTCGGCCACTTCAAGGCCTGCTGCGGCGATCGCGTCACCGGTCTTCTTGTCAATATTATCCAGTGAGATGTTGGCGAGCGCTGCGGAACGCTTGACGATGCCAAGGGCGCGGACCAGCGGCTTGGGCATGGTCTCGGTGCCGATCTTGAAGTTGCCAAGCGAGCGTTGCGTCTGAGCGCCCCAGTATTTTTCGGAAGGGACTTCCAGCGGGCCAAAGCTATCGGTCTCGGTGCGCGTGCTCGTCATGGTGTGGGCTTCTCATCTGGCTGTTAATCGAAACGGCCAGCGGTTTAGCACGCACTCACGGATCATGCCACCAGCGTTGGCAGCAGCATGCGGCATCTCTACTTCTTGCGGAAAGCATCCAGGCTGACAACTTCGCCGGGTTCATCTGGCTTTTTGTCATCTTCGGACATGTCGACTTCAGCTGGTCCCGGCGTTGGTTCTTCTTCTCCCACCAGGTTGGCGGTGAACTGAAGACCAAACTGGACGCTCGGGTCGAAGAACGCGGTTACGGCCTTGAAGGGCACAACCAACTCACGGGGCACGCCACCGAACGCGAGCTTGACGCTGAACTGTTCATCGGTGACCTCGAGGTCCCAATACTGGTGCTGGAGCACGACTGTCATTTCTTCGGGGAATTCACCGCGCAGGTCGTCGCTCATGGACACGCCCGGAGCGGTGGTCTGGAAGGTGATGAAGAAATGGTGCTCGCCAGGCAGTCCCTCACGGCGCGCCAATTCCAATACCTCACGCACCACGTGGCGAAGCGCTTCACGGGCGAGGACGTCATATTGGATTGAGTCAGTGGCCAAGTCTTTTTGCTCCGAAGGTCCGCATCAGGTCCGGGGTACCCGGATGTATTGGTGTCTGTTTAACGCCAATGCGGACGCAAGGTCAAAGCGCGTTTACGCGATGTGGTTACTTAGGTGCAAATGCTCACAGGAATAAAAGTGAGGGCTTCTGTTGCCAGGTGCCCTCGAACCCCGCTCAACGGCGCGAACCGCTAAGACTCAATTTGAAACCAATCGCGCTGCTAAGCAGCGAGACGTGCTTCCGCATAGTTGTCGTTTGCAACTACTAAATCGGCCCGATAACGGCGGAACCATGCCGAGCAAAAGAACTGCCTTTACGCCCTCGTCGATCCTAGTTCGCCCCCACAGAAGCCCGACGTTGACCTGATTGGCCAATATCGGCGGGTTTGTGGTGGAGGCGCCGGGTACTGCCCCCGGGTCCGATAGGTTTATTTCGCAGACCGTTTATCGCCATATCCAGGTGCGACCTGGCACACCCCCAATATATGCACATATGAGCGTTGATTAAAGGTTTTCGGCCTAGGCATCGCCGGAGGGCAGGTTTGCGCGCAAAAACTGCACCAAATTGCCGCCCATGATCTTGGCAATGGTTTCCTTGGTCAGGCCTGCCTTGAGTAGAGCTTCGGTGAGCACCACAAGCTCTGATGTGTCAAAGGCAACCTGGGTGCCTCCGTCATAATCAGAGCCAAGCGCCACATGGTCTTCGCCGACAAGCGCGACCGCATAGACAATGCTTGCCGCCACGCCGGCCGGAGAGATGTCACATACAGCGCCTTCCCAGTAGCCAATCCCAATAAGCCCCCCCTGGGCCGCGATGCGCCGCATCAGGTCATCGGACAGGTTGCGGACACTGTCGCATGCTCCGCGTATGCCGGTATGGGAGACAACGACGGGGCGGGTTGCCATGTCCAGCACGTCGGCCACTGCATTGGGAGAGGAGTGGGCCACGTCAATGATCATCCGACGCTCCTCGGCAGCTTTTACCACAGCCCGACCATGCTCGTTCAGGCCTTCGCCGGTAATGCCGTGGAGTGAGCCCCCCAAAAAATTGTCAAAGAAATGGTGCAGCCCGATCATCCGGTAGCCGGCGTCATACAGCACATTGATGTTCTCAATGTCCCCTTCAAGCGGATGACCGCCTTCGGTTGCCAGAAGGCCGCCGACAACAGGCTTGCCGGCTGCGCGTTCGACCAGCAATGCATCGATGTCGGTCCGGGACTGAATGACTTTCAGTGCATCAGGTGCGCGACGGGCAGCAGAGTGAAGCTTGTCTGCCTGATAGATCGCCCGCTCGAGCAGGCTGCTCCACGTCGCGATCGGCCATGCCTGGGCCATGGCTGCCAACGTAATCTGATCACTGTCACCGGTGTTTTCATCATAGTTGCGGCCATCAGGCACTTTGGTGACGGCGGCAAACACCTGAAGGGCCACATTGCCTTCAACCAACCGGGGGACATCCACATGGCCGCGATCTGCACGGTCAAGGACGCTTCTGCTCCACAACAGCGTGTCTGAGTGGAGATCGCCGATGGTCAAAGACGCATGGAGTTCTCTGGCAGCATCACTGACCTTGTAGCCAGCATGCTCGATAACGCGGTTGTTCGGTCGCTCCAATGCTCCGGGGACAATGTACCAGGCAGTACCGTAATAAATGGCGGCCAGAGCGCCCAGAATGATGGCTGACCATTTCAGCATTGTATGTTCCCGACCCTGAATTGGCCCTTTTAAAGGGCATTATCGCGTCTATACACCATTATCAGCGGATGTCCTTGGCCGCCGGACGCTGGCGTGGCAGATTAAGAGTGTTAACAAGACGTTAACAAAAAACCTTCGTCCCATTGGGGTGGGACGATCGGGGGGCCTCCAGGTGAAGCGAATCCAAAAATGCGGTGCACACGCATTCGCTGCCATATTTGTCCTGGCGCAGACTGTCGGAGCAATTCCGGCCCAGTCTGCTGACGCAAGCCGTTGGGGCGGCTGGGCGGAACTTGGTGGGGCGCTGGGTGGCTCAAATGAAGATCGCGCGGAGGCCGCGGTTTTTCTGCCGATTGTGCAGGGCGAGAAGGGCCTTTTCTTTCTGGATGCACGCGGCAAGCTGTTTGAAGAACAGGTTTCTGAAATCAATGCGGCGGTCGGGTACCGCCATATGCTGCTGGGAGGTTGGAACCTTGGCGCATGGGCGGGTGCTGATCGGCGCGACACGTCTCAGGACAATATATTCTGGGCAGCCTCCGGTGGGCTGGAAGCTCTGACGGACAATTTCGATCTACGCCTTAACGGCTATCTTGCCATCAGTGATCCGAAGGGGTCTCCGGGCCTTGCATCTGCCGTGATTGAAGGCGGTCAGGTGTTTCTGCTTGGCGGTCAGGAAGTTCCGCTGTCTGGAGTGGATGGTGAGGTTGGCGTTCGCGTTCCAATCGAGACCCTTGGAATTGACGCTCAGCGCCACGGACTTCGGGCCTATGCGGGCGGTTTTTATTTTGATGACAAAGAGGCGCTTGAAAAAGTAACCGGTCCCAAAGCACGTATTGAATGGCGCATTGACGACATTCTGGAGAGCATTCCGGGGTCCTTGCTGGCGTTTGAAACCGAGTGGCGTTCGGACAGGGTGCGCGGTGGTCATGTGGAAGCGGGCTTGCGGTTTCGCCTGCCGTTTTCCGTCGTTGGCGGCAACGCGGTTCGCATGTCGGAAAAATCCCTTCAGTGGCGTCGAATGACAGACGGTCTGGAGCGAGACACCGACATTGTCACGGCACGCAGCGAACGTGAAAATGTTGAAGACTTTTTGACCGGTGTCGATTTCGACAGGGCCGTTGATGTAAACGGCGCAACCGGCGTGACAGCACCCGCAACGGCTGCTGGTGGAAACACCTTGCTGGTAGCGGATGGCGGCGGTGGCGCCATTGCAGGTCCTCAGGCGTTGCAGGCAAACCAGACACTGCTGGGTGGGGGTGGCAGCATTCAGGTTCGCGGCCTGCGGTCAGGCACGGTGGCAACGCTTACGGCTCCAGGTCAGACACCGACCTTCACCAATGCGCTCAATGTGCCCACAGTTACACTTGCCGACCGGACACATCTGGCATCGGTCATGGTCACAGGGAACACGATCAATTTTGCCAACACCGGGGTGCTGGTAGGGTCTGATCAGTTTGTGGTGCTGCAGAATGTTGATATTGCGAATGTTGGTCTGGAGGGTGTGCTGGGCACCAACCGAAACACCGCGCGGCTCATAAACGTGAATGTCTCGAACACACCCAATGCGCCGAGCGTGGCCTTTATTAACAACAACACCGTGTCGGTCGAAGGCGGTGTTTTTGACCGGGGTCTGTTCGGTCTGTTCTTCAACAACCAGAACACCGTCAATGTTGCCGACGCGACCATCTCGAACACGACAATTGACGGCATTAATCTGAACAGCCGAAACGGCATCGCGATTTCGGGAACTACTTTCTCGACGATCGGTGTGGACGGTATTGCGTTCAACAACCGAAACACCATTTCGCTGATGGATTCAACATTCACCAACGTGAGTGCGGATGCCCTGTTCGGTAACGACAACAATGTCATCACAATCTCGGGCGTTACGGCGTCCAACGGTGGCCAGGACTTCCTGGACTTGGATGACTTTAATACCGTCACCGTTACGAACTCGATGACCAGCAACCTAGCAGGTCAATCCTTCAACATTGATGATGATAACGTCGTGACGGTCACCGGCGGGCAGTACTCAAGCGCGCTTGAAGCATTTGATTCAGATGATCGAAACACGATCACGCTGACAAATGTGGCTCTGTCTTCAACAGGGGGTCAGGAAGGGATTGATATTTCTGACAACAATACGCTCGTGGTAACCGGGTCGTCTGTGACGGTGACCGGCAACCGGGCGCTTGAGTTCACGAACAACAATAACGTGACCATCAACCTGACCTCGCTTAACGGCACGCCGACCAACACAGTGGCCTATGACGGCACCGGCAATGTGGTCAGCGGGTCCGGCAATGTGGATAACACAGTGCCCACGGTTGCTTTCTGCTCAAATCTGGGTGTCCAGACTGGATCTATTGGCTTCACGAACGGAACGACCTGCCCCTAGGACGAGAATCCGGGTTCCGCCGGTCTGAGACTCACGATATTCTGTCTGCATGCAGCAATATCACGAGCTTATGGAACGCGTTCTGGCGGATGGTGCCCAAAAGGGTGACCGGACCGGCACCGGAACCCTGTCCGTCTTTGGTCACCAGATGCGGTTTGATCTGAGCAAGGGATTTCCCTTGGTCACGACCAAGAAGCTTCATCTCAAGTCAATTATACATGAGCTGTTGTGGTTCATTGCCGGGGATACCAACACCCGGTATCTCAAGGCCAATGGTGTCAGTATCTGGGACGAGTGGGCTGACGAGAAGGGCGAGCTTGGCCCGGTCTACGGGAAACAGTGGCGATCCTGGGACATGCCGGAAGGCGGGACAGTTGATCAGCTGAAGTGGCTGGTTGAGGAAATCCGCACCAATCCCAATTCGCGGCGCCTGATCGTAACCGCCTGGAACCCGGCGGATCTGGACAAGATGGCCCTGGCGCCATGCCACTGTCTCTTTCAGTTCTACGTCGCGGATGGAAAGCTCTCGTGCCAGCTGTATCAGCGCTCCGCCGATATTTTTCTGGGTGTGCCGTTCAACATCGCATCTTACGCGCTGCTGACGATGATGATCGCTCAGGTGACTGGCCTGGAGCCAGGTGACTTTGTGCACACCTTCGGGGACGCGCATTTGTATTCCAACCACCTTGAGCAAACCCGCGAGCAGCTGTCGCGGGCGCCCTTCGCTTTGCCGAAGATGGTGCTGAACCCCGAGGTGCGCTCGCTGTTTGATTTCACCTATGAGGATTTCAGCCTCGAGGATTATCAGGCCCATCCCCATATCAAGGCCCCGGTCGCTGTTTGACCATCTGCATTTGGCGCCCCCTGCAGCACACGCCGGATTGAGGTTCAGGTAATGCGTATTTCACTTGTGGTGGCCGTTGCAGAGAATGGTGTGATCGGTGCTGACAACGATCTCCCATGGCGCCTGAAGGGCGACCTGAAGCACTTCAAGGCCACGACCATGGGCAAGCCGATCATCATGGGGCGCAAGACCTATGACTCCATCGGAAAGCCATTGCCTGGCCGAACAAATATCGTGATGAGCCGCCGAGCCGGTGGCGTGCCAGATGGTGTGGTCCTTGTGTCGTCACTTGAGGACGCCTTCAAGGCTGCGGAAGCAACGGGTGCCGACGAGGCCTGCGTGACCGGCGGTGCGGAGATCTATGCGCTTGCGCTGCCCTACGCTCATACGCTGCACTACACTTGCGTCCATATGGATGCGGAGGGTGACACGCTCTTTCCCGTGTTTGATCAGGACGAATGGACAGAGGTTTCCTCGCAGCGGTTTGAGGCCGGTGAGAATGACAGCGCCGCATTTACGATTTTGCGGTTTGACCGGGCAGGGGACCCGCCGCGCCGCTACTAGAAAACTACAAAACCAAATTCTGTTTCATGGGAGAAACACCAATGACTGACTTCACAGAGATTGCTTCAGGTCTTCGGTTTCCAGAAGGCCCGATCGCTATGGATGATGGGTCGATCATTCTGGTTGAAATCGAACGTGGGACACTCAGCCGTGTATCTGCAGATGGCGACGTCTCAGTGATCGCTGAACTTGGCGGTGGTCCCAATGGTGCTGCTATCGGTCCCGACGGTGCGGTTTATGTCTGCAACAATGGGGGCTTTGCCTGGCATGAGCAGGACGGCTTGCTGATCCCCGGCGACAAACCGGATGACTATTCCGGTGGGCGCATCGAGCGGGTGGATCTTGAGACCGGCAAGGTGGATGTTCTGTATACGGAGTGCGACGGGGTGCCGCTGAACGGACCCAATGACATCGTCTTCGACAAGGAAGGCGGCTTCTGGTTTACCGATCTTGGCAAAAGCTATGGCCGCGTCACGGATCGGGGTGCGCTGTTCTATGCAAAGCCTGATGGGTCTTCGATCACCCAGCAGGCCTTTCCGCTGAACACGCCCAACGGTGTTGGCCTGTCGCCGGACGAAAAGACCGTCTACTTCGCCGACACCGTGTCTGGTCGTGTCTGGTATCTCGATATTGAAAGCCCGGGCGTCGCGAAATCTCCGGATGGTCCCATTTCGGCCAATCTGCTGATGTCAGCGCCGGGCCTGCAGTATTTTGACAGTCTGGCTGTGGATGCCGACGGCAATATCTGTGTGGCGACGATCTTCAATGGTGGCATCACGTCCGTATCACCGGACGGGCAGACGGTGACGCACACAGCGCTGCCGGATCTTCTGGTGACAAACATCTGCTTTGGCGGTGCGGACCTCAAGACGGCGTACATCACGCTCTCGGGCACAGGAAAGCTTGTAAAAATGCAGTGGCCAACCGCAGGTTTGCCGCTGAATTTCCTGAATAAGTGGGCTCAGGTCCAGTCTCACCAAGGGTTTGGCGCGAAAGACAGTTCTTGCACGGATTGTTTTTTGTGGCACTGTCTCCTCCGCGTTAACCAAACCTCTGTGTGGGGTGCCAAAAACAAAACGCGTTCTGGGAGGAACCGACGATGAAACTTATTTTTGCAACGCTTGCAGCCCTTGGTTTTATGACGGGTGTAGCGCTGGCTGACCCCATGGCCTCGTTCTATGAGAACACCGTGAATGTCACCGGTGCTGACGGCGCAGAGCGCTCTGTGCTGATCAATGCAGACGGCAGCTATTCGCAGGTCATGGGTGACACGACCCTGGATGGCACGTGGGAGATTGCGGGCGAAGAAGCATGCTTCTCCTCAGCGGCAACTGCTGAGACCGGTCCTTACTGTGTTGAAGCAGCCGAGCGTGCTGTTGGCGATACATGGGAACTCACAGCACCTGATGGGTCCGCTGAAAGCGCCACTCTCGTCGCTGGACGCTAACAATCCATCACACGCGATCACGGGGCCGGGGCAGAAATGCTCCGGCCCTTTGTGTTTGTGCGATGAGGCGGGCGGAAGACTGCGGATTTGTGTACTCACGGGTGTCTCACACATATGCGTGTCGGCTTGATGTGCGTGTGATTGGCTGAATGCGCACATTGGAGCGGCACAAGGATGTGCATGAGGTAATCAACAACAAACGTCCGGAGGACATCCAATGAAAACGCTTTTGATCTCAGCTGCGCTTGTCGCAATTTCCGCTCCCGCTCTTGCTGCTGGAGCATCTGGTGATTTCCCAGGTGACCGCAACCCGCATGCGCCGGTTGCTGTTGAGCAGGCTGTATCTGCTGACAAGACTGCTCACATGAGCAATGACGACTTCCCTGGCGACCGCAATCCCGGCCATCAGCACGGCACAACGTCTGCCGCAGGTTCCTCTGCCCAGAGCAATATCGCTCTGCAGCCAGACGAATTTCCTGGTGACCGCAACCCGCATGGTCGCGTGTAACACCCGCATGAAAATACGTCCCGGGTTCTGAACCCATGACGCTGCCAACGGGGCTCTCATGCGAGAGCCCCGTTTTGCGTTCAATCTGTGACGACGATGCGTGGGGCGGGTTTTTGTCCTGTGTTTTCGAGGGATGCCATCAACCCGGCGGCAATCTGTTTGAATACGGATGCCGATGGGCCGTCCGGCTCGACGCCAGACACCGGCCTGCCATCGTCACCGCCTTCACGAATGGCCGTGATCAATGGCACCTCGCCAAGAAACGGTACGTTCAGCTTTTCAGCGGTCTTGCGGGCGCCGCCCTCACCGAAGATGTGATTGCGGGACCCGTCCGGCATTTCGAGCCAGGCCATGTTTTCCACGACACCCAGAATGGGCACCCGCGTTTTTTCAAACATCGCGACGGCCTTGCGAGCATCGATGAGGGCAATTTCCTGCGGGGTGGAAACAATCACGGCGCCGGTCATGGGGACCCGTTGTGCAAGGGTCAGCTGTGCGTCGCCGGTGCCCGGTGGCATGTCGACGATCAGAACATCAATGGGTGCCCATTCCACATCCACCAGCATCTGCGAAATGGCGGACTGGACCATGGGGCCTCGCCAGATCATGGGTGTGTCTTCTTCGACAATGAGGCCGATGGACATGGCCTTGATGCCATAGGCCTCGAGCGGAATGAGTTTCTTGCTTTCGCTGGCATCCGGTTTGCGGTTGAGGCCCAGCATGCGGGGGATGGAGGGGCCGTACACGTCGGCATCCAGCAACCCGACTTTCAGGCCGAGCGCGTGAAGTCCCAGAGCGAGATTGACAGCAAGGGTTGATTTGCCAACGCCGCCCTTGCCGCTGGCGACTGCCACGATGGCGCCGACGCCGGGAATGTCGAGCGGGCCGGTTTTCCCGCCC
This sequence comes from Candidatus Phaeomarinobacter ectocarpi, assembly GCF_000689395.1. Classification (GTDB taxonomy): domain Bacteria; phylum Pseudomonadota; class Alphaproteobacteria; order CGMCC-115125; family CGMCC-115125; genus Pyruvatibacter; species Pyruvatibacter ectocarpi. Next base: position 2,115,788 of record NZ_HG966617.1, on the reverse strand, counting down.
GGTGCGTGTGTCGGCGCCTGGGGCGCGGCGTCCTGCCTGGGTGGCGGTGCTGAGGGGGCTTCGTTGTGGGCTGTCAGAACAGCGGTGACCGACAGGACTCCGGGAACGTCCTTGACCGCTGCAGCTGCCGCGACGCGGATTTCCTCCATCACCTCAGCCTGAGCCGGGTCAATTTCGAGGGCAAATCCCACATTGCCATCACGGATCACCAGCCCTTGAACCAGGCCCGCATCAGGCAGGGTTTTGCCGTTGGGGGCGCTGACGGTGGCCAGGGCGGCGAGGATTTGATCCCTGTTCGGTCCAGAACGGCTGGTCATATCGCTAAAGGGTCCTTGATTTGGTGTCCCGGATTGGTCCCGCTAAGGTCAGCTCGGTAAGGTTTCCCTTACACAGTTAGGGGGTATGCCGTGCGATTTATTCCGGTTCGCGTTGCAGCGGGCGGTTTGCCTATCATATAAGCCGGTACAGATCTTTTTGAGGGGTAGCACTTGGCTGCCCGTCAGCAACTAGTCAAGGCGGCGCGGTCAATTTGCGGTGCGCGCGCCAGATCAAGAGGAAGACATATGCCCTGGGACGACAAAAGTGGTGGTGGCGGTCCATGGGGGCAGGGGCCTTCAGGCGGCGGACGTGGCAATGGCTCGGGTGGTCCGGGCGGTTCCGGCGGTCCAGGTGGCCAAGGTCCCGACCTTGAAGAAATCCTCCGGCGCGGGCAGGAACGCTTTCGCCAGTCATTCCCCGGCGGATCCGGCGGTGGCATCGGCGCTCGCGGTATTCTCGTCGGCGTGGTCGTTCTGGCGCTGGTCTGGCTTGCTTCAGGCTTTTATCGCGTCCAGCCGGATGAGCAGGGCGTTGTTCTGCGCTTTGGCGAATACAGCAAGACGACCCAGCCTGGCCTGAACTACCGCCTGCCGTATCCGATTGAATCGGTCTACACCCCGAAAGTGACGCGGGTGAACCGCGTTGATGTGGGCATGCGGACCGGTGAAGACACACGCTCTGTTCGTCAGGGCGCTGTGCGCGACGTGCCGGAAGAGAGTCTGATGCTCACTGGTGATGAAAACATCATCGACATCGACTTTTCAGTGTTCTGGGTCATCAAGGATGCGGACGACTATCTGTTCAACATCCAGAACCCGGTCGGCACCGTGAAAGCGGTTGCCGAGAGCTCTATGCGTGAGGTTGTTGGCGAATCAAATATTCAGCCGCTTCTGACCGAAGGCCGGTTGCAGGCGCAGGCCCGCGTGTCGGACCTGATGCAGAACCTGCTGGATGAATATGGTGCGGGTATCCGCATCACGCAGGTGCAGATCCAGGGCTCCAACCCACCATCTGCGGTTATTGATGCGTTCCGTGACGTGCAGGCAGCCCGTGCGGATGCTGAGCGTTCACGAAACGAAGCAGAGTCTTATGCCAACCGGGTGCTTCCAGAAGCGCGTGGTCAGGCTGAACGTGTTGAGCAGGAAGCTGCTGCCTATCGTGACCAGACAGTTGAAGAAGCCGAAGGTCAGGCCCGCCGATTCCTTTCCATCTACGGTGAATATGCACTGGCACCCAATGTGACCCGCCAGCGCATGTACCTTGAGACCATGGAACGTGTGCTCGACAGAATGAACAAGGTGCTGATCGATGGTGACAGTGGATCGGGCGTTGTGCCGTATCTGCCGTTGCCTGAGGTTGAACGCCGTCGCAACGCGACGCAGGAGGCAAACTAATGGGCCGTACTACACTCATCGGCCTTGCGGTCGTTCTTATCATTGGCGGCATTGTTGCAGCCAATTCATTGTTCACGGTCCATCAGACCCAGCAGGCACTTGTTCTGCAGTTTGGTGCGCCTCAGAAAGTCGTTCTGGAGCCCGGCCTGAAATTCAAAGTGCCGTTTGTTCAGAACGTCATCACCATCGACAAGCGCATTCTTGATCTGGACATTCAGCCGGAAGAAGTTATTGCGTCTGACCAGAAGCGCCTCGTGGTGGATGCGTTTGCCCGGTTCCGGATTGTTGACCCGCTGAAATTCTATATTTCGGTCGGCAACGAATCTGTTGCCCGCTCGCGTCTTGGCACCATTCTGGGATCGAGCCTTCGCCGTGTACTTGGTGAGGAAAGCTTTGAAGCCGTGGTGCGCGACGACCGTGCCGTGCTGATGGAGCGCATCAAGGACCAGATGAACGGTGAAGCCGAGCAGTTTGGCATCGACGTCGTGGATGTGCGCATCCGCCGTGCTGACCTGCCGGAAGCCAACAGTCAGGCCATTTTCCGCCGGATGCAGACGGAACGTGAGCGTGAAGCGAATGAGTTCCGTGCGCAGGGTCAGGAAGTGGCGCAGCGTATTCGCGCCAATGCCGACCGTGGTGCCACGGTGACGATCGCTGAATCGACACGTAATGCTGAAATCATTCGTGGTGAGGGTGATGCCTGCCGTAACCGCATCTTTGCGGAAGCGTTTGGGATTGATCCCAACTTCTTTGCTTTCTATCGCTCCATGCAGTCCTATGAGCGGTCCATGATGGCGGGTGAGACAACTGCTGTTTTGTCACCAGATAGCGAGTTCTTCCGCTATTTCACCAATCCCAATGCCATTCCAAACGTGAATGCACCCATTGGGCGGTCCGCATCCATACAGGCAAAAGCGCTCCTGACCCGGCTTGAGGGCGATGCCACGTTGCGCAGCATCTTGTGCGCTGAGCTCGAGCGGGCTGCACCAGCGGTGGATATCGAGCTTCCTTCTGAAGCACCGATTGATATCCCACCGGTGACGGAGCCGACTGTTGAAACAGAAGAAGCAGCGCCTGCCCAGTAAGCGGGCGGTGCTCAAAACATGACCGATCTTGTGGTTGCCATAGGCCTCGTCCTCGTCATAGAGGGCGTGGCCTATGCTGCTTTCCCCCAGCTGTTCCGCCGTATGCTGAAGATGGTGGAAGATACGCCTGACGCTTCCTTGCGCATGGGCGGATTATTGGCGGCGTCGATGGGCCTGGTGATTGTCTGGCTGGTGCGCGGCTAAGGCCTGCGATCAGGGCTGTGGGCCAGACCCATGAACCTCACGAAAACGTAATGTTCATGGGGGCAAAGCGCCTCCTTTTGCCCACATTTTCTGCCGATAAGCGAGAGAATGCGGATGTGTATCAAGCCGCTTGTCCTTTTTCTGCCCAGCTTTGTGGTTAACGCTAGTGAAATGGGCAGTACCCTAGAACAAGGCGTTTCGCGGCATATCTTGTCGGGAGCGCCACCTGGCTCTGACAATCAGTTCACTCACCGGCTGGGGCCTTCGAGAAAACCCAAGGAGACGTCCTCAAGTGACATTCCAAACAACATTTTCCGCCACCCGCATTGCGCGCGCAGCAACGCTCGCACTTGGCGTTGTGGCGATTGGCGCAGCCTCTCTTGCCTGGACACCGGCAGACGCACGGTCCGCGCCTGAGAGCTTTGCAGACCTCGCTGAAAAGCTAACGCCTGCAGTGGTCAATATTTCAACGGCACAGACTGTGTCCGGTGGCAGCGGTGTCCCGCTCCCCGAATTTCCTCCGGGCTCCCCGTTTGAGGAATATTTCGAAGAATTTCTTGAGCGCCATGGCGGCGAACAGCAGTCCCGCAAGGTGCAGTCACTTGGCTCCGGTTTTGTGATTGACCCCGATGGTCTGGTTGTCACCAACAACCACGTGGTGGAAGACGCCGACGAAGTGACGGTTACGTTCTCCGATGGCGAAACACTGGACGCTGAAGTTCTGGGGCGTGATCCCAAGACGGACCTGGCCCTGCTCAAGGTGAAAGCGGACCGCAAGCTGCCCTTCGTTCGCTTCGGCGACAGCGAAGCCCTGCGCGTCGGCGACTGGGTCATGGCGATTGGTAACCCGTTTGGCCTTGGTGGCACGGTAACCGCCGGTATCCTTTCGGCGCGTGACCGCGACATCAATGCCGGTCCGTATGACGCGTTCTTGCAGACAGATGCCTCGATCAACCGCGGCAACTCCGGTGGCCCGCTGTTCAACATGGCCGGCGAAGTCATGGGTGTGAACACAGCCATCATTTCACCAACCGGCGGGTCAATCGGCATCGGCTTCTCCATTCCTGCGACGACGGCCACAAGCGTCATCGATCAGCTGAAGGAATTTGGTGAAACACGCCGTGGCTGGCTTGGTGTGCGTATTCAGACAGTCACCGATGATCTGGCTGAAGGCCTGGGTCTTGAAGACACCAAGGGTGCTCTTGTTGCGGGCATCCAGGAAGGTGGCCCCGCCGTCGGCAGTGGTCTTGAAGCAGGTGATGTGATCATCAAGTTCGACGGCAAGCCTGTCGACAAGATGCGGGATCTTCCGCGCATTGTTGCGGACACTGAAGTTGGCAAGGCTGTGGATGTGCTGGTTCTGCGTGACGGCAAGGAGGAAACCTATCAGGTCACTCTTGGGCGTCTTGAAGAAGCTGACGGCACCGTTGAAGCCAAGGCTGAGCCGCGTAAGCCTGCCGAGAATGAAACGCTCGGCCTGTCCCTGTCCTCGCTGAACGACGTACTGCGGGCGCAGTACGAAGTTGCCGATGATGTGGACGGTGTGCTTGTCGTCGCCGTTGTTCCTGGCAGTCAGGCTGCTGAGAAGCGGGTGCGTCCAGGTGATGTCATCGTCAAGGTTGCACAGGAAAACGTGACCAATCCGGACAAGGTGGAAGAGCAGGTTGCTCGCGCCAAGTCTGAAGGGTTGAAGTCCGTGCTGCTGCAGATCAGCCGTGGTGGTGAAACCAGCTTCGTCGCTCTTCGGGTTGAAGGCAGCTAAGCCGCTTTCCGCTCAAACGAAGCAGACAAGATGAAACAGGCCTCGTACCCCAGCGGTGCGGGGCCTTTTTGTTACTGGCCTGCAAACTCATCGCGGGCATAGCCCTGGATGTACAACAATGAGGTGAGGTCCGTGTGGTCCAGTCGGGCAGGGGCCGCCTGCGCCACAACGGGCTTTGCGTGGTAGGCCACACCAATACCAGCGGCTTCAATCATGGCAAGGTCATTGGCGCCATCGCCCACAGCCATGGTGCTTTCAATGGCGAGCGAATGTTCAGCTGCCAGTTGTTGAAGGCTCTCAAGCTTCGCGGCTCTGCCAAGAATGGGATCGGCGACGGTGCCCGTAAGATGGCCATCTTTCATCTCAAGAATGTTGGCGCGGTTGGTGTCGAAGCCTGCCGTCACGGCCACACGGGCGGTGAAGAATGTGAACCCGCCTGAAACGAGGGCGCAGTAGCCACCATCGAGGCGCATGGTGTCCGTTACTGTGCGAATACCGGGAGACAGCGTGATCCGTGTTTCAAATACCTGTTCGAGCTTTGCTTCCGGCAGGCCTTCAAGCAGTTTGACGCGTTCGCGCAGGGCCGGCTCAAAGGCCAGTTCGCCGCGCATGGCGCGTTCGGTGATGTCTGCGACGTGGGCGCCAATACCGGCCTCTGCCGCCAGTTCATCGATGCATTCCTGCTCGATAACAGTCGAGTCCATGTCGGCGATGAGCAGCGCCTTGCGGCGGTGGCTCGTCCCCTGGGCGATGATGTCTATCGGCAGGCCATCGAGGGCTGCACGGGCCGCGGCCTCAATGGCGTGGAGCTCGGCCGGGTCAATGTCCACCAGCAGGTCGCAGGCGACATCGTCGGAGAGCCAGGCGGGGGCACCAGCTTCCGGGACGGCACGCCGCACAGCGTCCAGATCTTCAACAGACAGCTTGCGTGTTTGCGGATTTGAGATGAGTGTCAGGACCGACCGCATGTTACTCACTTCGATTTCAAAGGCCGCGTATCGGCCGAATAGACAAGAGACAAATGACACCAGATAGGCGACGTGTGCTGCTTATTGCAGGGCCAACGGCGAGCGGCAAGTCGGCTGTGGCAATGGATGTTGCCAGCCGGACCGATGGCGAAATCATCAATGCGGATTCGATGCAGGTCTATCGCGATCTGCGGGTGTTGAGCGCGCGTCCTTCTCCCGAAGACGAGGCACAGATACCTCATCACCTCTATGGCTTCATGGATGCGTCTGTTGCGTGCTCGGCGGCCCATTGGGCACGAATTGCCGTGCAGGAAATTGAAGCCGTCTGGGCGCGGGGCCATCTGCCGATCCTCGTCGGCGGGACCGGGCTGTACTTCAGGGCGCTGACAGAGGGGCTTTCTGCAATCCCCGACATTCCCGGCATCAATCGGGAAGCCGCGCGCGTGTTTGTTGAGGAACTGGGGCCGGAGCAGGCACATGCTCATTTGGCTGACCGTGACCCCAAGACCGCGGCCGGCATCAAGCGGACAGACCCACAGCGCATATCAAGGGCGCTTGAAGTGCTGGCGGCCACCGGCCGTGGCCTGGCGGACTGGCAGGACGCACCCGCCGTACCGCTGCTGAAGGCGGACTTCATCAAGGTGGTGCTCACGCCGGAGAAGTCTGAGCTGACCGAGAGGTCCGATGCCCGGTTTGATCAGATGATTGAGGACGGAGCGCTTGATGAAGTGCAAAAGCTCCTGTCCCGCGATCTTGATCCTGATTTGCCGATCATGAAGGCGGTGGGTGTGCCGCCGCTGATGGCGCATCTGCGCGGAGAGTTATCCCTGAAGGAGGCCATGGAGCAGGGAAAGGGGCAGACGCGCCGCTACATCAAGCGGCAACTGACCTGGGCGCGAACGCAAATGGTTTCGTGGAACGCCATTTCCACGCAACAATCGAAAAGAAAACGCAAAGAAATTTTGTCATTGCTTTCTGAATAGTCTTGACGCAGCGCACAATCGGCCCTAATGTCCGCGCGCGCTTCGGGGCAGGTTTGTGCCTTTTCCGAAGCCTTTTTGTTGGATTTCTCCCGCTTTTGGCAACGAATTGGCCGAAGGCGGGCATGGACACGAAGGATTAGGGTCATGGCCTCGCGCGAGTTGAGCGGTGCGGAGATGGTTGTCAAAGCCATGGAGGACCACGGCGTGGATACGCTGTTCGGGTATCCAGGCGGCGCCGTGCTTCCCATCTATGACGCGCTTTTTGACCGTGAATCGATCAAGCACGTGCTCGTCCGCCATGAGCAGGGCGCTGTTCATGCGGCTGAAGGCTATGCACGCTCGTCCGGCAAGCCGGGCGTTGTGCTGGTTACCTCAGGCCCCGGTGCGACCAATGCGGTCACCGGTCTGACAGATGCCCTTATGGATTCCATTCCGCTGGTTTGCATTACCGGCCAGGTGCCGACGCATCTGATTGGCAATGATGCCTTTCAGGAAGCGGACACGGTCGGCATCACGCGGCCGTGCACCAAGCATAATTGGCTGGTTCAGTCCGTTGATGATCTGCCACGCATTCTGCACGAAGCGTTTTACGTCGCGACCCATGGTCGTCCGGGTCCGGTTGTTGTTGATATCCCCAAGGACATCCAGTTTCAGCTGGGCATGTATTCCGGGCCGACCACACAAGGGCACCCGACATACCGCCCGCAGGTCAAAGGCAACATCGATCGGATCAAGGAAGCGATTGATCTCATTGCCACGGCCAAGAAGCCGATCTTCTATACAGGCGGCGGCGTCATCAATTCAGGCCCGGAAGCAAGCCAGCTTCTGCGTGAATTCGTTCGCACGACCGGCTTCCCAATCACGTCCACCTTGATGGGACTGGGTGCTTATCCTGCCAGCGACAAGCAGTGGCTGGGCATGCTGGGCATGCACGGGACGTATGAAGCCAACTGGGCGATGCATGACTGTGACGTCATGATCAACCTGGGTGCCCGCTTTGACGACCGCGTCACCGGCGTCCTCGACAAATTCGCGCCAGGCTCGAAGAAGATTCACGTTGATATCGACCCGTCGTCCATCAACAAGAACGTCCATGTCGATATCCCGATCATCGGCGATGTCGCCCACGTCCTTGAGGACATGCTGCGTCTGTGGAAGGCCAAGGCCGCCAAGCAGGACAAGGCATCACTTGAGCAGTGGTGGTCACAGATTGAAGGTTGGCGTGCGCGCAAATCGCTTGAGTTCAAGAACTCCGACACGATCATCAAGCCGCAGCATGCGGTTCAGCGGTTGTGGGAACTGACCAAGGGCCCCGACACATACATCACGACGGAAGTCGGGCAGCACCAGATGTGGGCGGCCCAGCATTTCCATTTTGATGAGCCGAACCGCTGGATGACATCCGGTGGTCTGGGCACCATGGGCTATGGCCTTCCGGCTGCCATTGGCGTGCAGATGGCGCACCCTGATGCGCTGGTTGTGGACATTGCCGGTGAAGCGTCCATCCAGATGTGCATGCAGGAGATGTCGACGGCGATCCAGTATGATCTGCCGGTCAAGATTTTCATCCTGAACAACGAATATATGGGCATGGTCCGCCAGTGGCAGCAGTTGCTGCACGGCGCGCGCTACTCACATTCCTATTCCGAGGCGCTGCCGGACTTTGTAAAGCTGGCAGAGGCATATGGCGGCGTCGGCATCCGGGCTGAAACCCCGGCGGAACTCGACGACAAGATCCGCGAAATGGTGGATGTGAAGAAGCCGGTTCTGTTCGACTGCATCGTTGATAAAACTGAAAACTGCTTCCCGATGATCCCCTCGGGGGCAGCTCATAACGATATGATTCTGGCGGATGAGGCCAAAGACCCGACGGATGCTATTTCCGAAGAAGGCAAAATCCTCGTATAACGCGCCCGCACCTCTTTGAATGGCCGGTCCGGCAGTTCGCCGGACCGGCCATTTGATCATTCAAAAAAGACGAAAAACCCCAATAAGTCCGAGAGAAGCTCACTTTTCATGCCAGCTGCTGCCGAAATTGAAAGCCACACCATTGCCGTTCTCGTGGACAACGAGGCGGGCGTTCTGGCGCGTGTCATCGGCCTGTTTTCAGGGCGCGGATACAATATTGAGAGCCTGACTGTCGCCGAGGTCGATGAAGATGCGCACAAGTCGCGCATCACCATTGTGACCAATGGCACGCCCATGGTGATTGAACAGATCAAGGCCCAGCTGGACCGGCTGGTGCCGGTTCACAAGGTAGTGGACCTGACGCTGGACACGATTTCCATTGAGCGCGAAATGGCGCTGGTGAAAGTCTCCGGCACCGGCGAGAAACGCGTTGAGGCGCTGCGCCTGTCTGATGCCTTCCGCGCCAGTGTGCTGGACACCACGCACTCGTCTTTCGTTTTTGAGATCACCGGCTCGCCGGAAAAGATCAATGCATTCGTCAATCTCATGCGCCCGCTGGGCCTTGTCGATGTCAGCCGTACCGGCGTCGTCGCCATTGCCCGCGGTGCGGAGCAGATGTAATCACGGCCAAATATTCGGCCACACTGAACAACCGACCGCAGATAAGGAAGAAACAAGATGCGCGTTTATTATGATCGCGACGCCGACGTCAATCTCATCAAGGGCAAGAAAGTTGCCATCATCGGCTATGGCTCCCAGGGCCACGCCCACGCGCTGAACATGCGCGACAGTGGTGTTGCAGATGTGGCTGTTGCCCTTCGCGCAAGCTCCGCCTCGGCCAAGAAAGCTGAAGGCGAAGGCCTGCCGGTCATGAGTGTGGCTGATGCTGCCAAGTGGGCCGACGTCATGATGATGGTGACGCCGGACGAACTGCAGGCGGATATCTACAAGGATCATCTGGAAGCCAACATGAAGCCGGGTTCCGCGCTGATGTTTGCCCATGGTCTCAATGTTCACTTCAACCTGCTGCAGCCCCGCGCTGACATTGATGTGCTGATGGTTGCACCCAAGGGTCCCGGCCACACGGTGCGCGGTGAGTTCCAGCGCGGTGCCGGCGTGCCCTGCCTGATCGCGATCCATCAGGACGCAACCGGCAACGCCCATGACATCGGTCTGTCCTATGCCTCTGCCATCGGCGGTGGCCGTGCCGGTATCATTGAAACAACCTTCAAGGAAGAGTGCGAAACCGACCTCTTCGGCGAGCAGGCGGTTCTGTGTGGTGGCCTCTCCGAGCTCATCAAGGCCGGCTACGAAACACTGACGGAAGCAGGCTATGCGCCTGAGATGGCGTATTTCGAGTGCCTCCACGAAGTGAAGCTGATCGTTGACATGATGTATGAAGGCGGCATCGCCACCATGAACTACTCCGTGTCCAACACGGCTGAGTATGGCGGCTATGTCACCGGTCCGCGGATCGTGAATTCCGAAACCAAGGCTGAAATGAAGCGTGTTCTGGAAGACATCCAGACCGGCAAATTCACCCGTGACTGGATGCTGGAAAACAAGGTCGCCCAGACAAGCTTCAAGGCAACGCGTGCCCGCAATGCGGCTCACCCGATTGAAGAAGTCGGTGAAAAGCTGCGCGCCATGATGCCTTGGATTGCCGAGACAAAAATGGTCGACAAAGAAAAGAACTAGGTCACAATCCGCTCGTCGGATTATCGACCCAGGTCCAACCATGTAAGCGTGCCGGAGGTAACGTGAAGCGTCGTGCTCTTGTTTTGACACTGCTGCACACGTCGCCCCGGCACGTTGACGTTTTTGAACGTCTTTTTGCGCGCCTCACCGGCGGTGACATCAGTCAGGACCAGCCGGAGATCCGGTTGTCTCATCTGGTGCGTGAAGACCTGCTGCAGCGCGCGATCGTGTCCGGCGTTCTTCCCGAGGACACGCGCGCCCGTGCGGTGCGCATCCTGCACGAAGCCACCGCGTCCTCGGATGCTGTGCTTTGCACCTGTTCCACGCTTGGTCCCGCTGCGGATGAAGCAAATGCCAAAACGGAAAAACCCGTTCTTCGCGTGGATCGCCCCATGGCTGCGGAGGCAGCGCGGGCGGGTCGCTCGATTGCCGTTCTTGCGACCCTCAAATGCACGCTCCAACCAACCTGTGACCTGGTTGCGGATGAAGTGCGCCATGTTGCCGAAAAGCCGGACATCGCTCCGGTCCTGGTTGACGGGGCGTGGGATGCATTTGAGGCTGGCGACACGGACAAGATGAACCAGCTTATTGCCGATAGCATTCTCCTGGCCCAGCAGGCCGGAGCCAATGTCATCGTGCTGGCTCAAGCCTCCATGATGGATGCGCTGGACGGCATGGATATGTCCGTGCCTGTGCTGACGAGTCCGGCGGGTGGTCTGGCTGCGGCGATTGCGGCGGTCAGGGCGCAAGCCTAGGCGTTGCGTCTGCCAGATGGTCATCGGTTGCGCATTCTGCGTGATCTGTCGCCGCCAGCACTTCAATCACCCGGCAGTCCGATGCGGTTCCATGTGCGCATTGCGCAATCATGCGGGTGAGTTCTGTCTTGAGGGCTTCCAAGCGCGCGATGCGGCTTTCGACTTCTTGCAGGCGGGCACGGGCTATCTGGTCTGCTTCTTCGCAAGAGGCATCGGGTTTGTCGGTCAGATCCAGCAGTGTACGGATGGCGTCGAGGGGGAACCCCAGCTCGCGCCCGTGGCGGACAAATCCCAGCCGGTCTGCATGGGCCTGGGTGTAGAGGCGCTGATTGCCCGCTGAGCGTTCCGCGATCGGCATCAGGCCGATTTCCTCGTAGTAGCGGATGGTCTGAACCTTGACGCCGCTTTGCTTTGCCAGCTTTCCGATCGTGAACATTTTTGCGCCTTTTTAGATTTGCCTCTTGAAGCTCTAGTCGCTGTAGCTCCTATGTTGACTGTCACCGGGGCAGATACAAGCCCAATTTCAAAGGCAGGTGACATGAGCGCAGGGTGCAATCACGACGTGGATTTTGACGGGGCAAGTGCTGCCTACAAACGGGCATTATGGGCCGTGATTGCCATTAACGGCGTGATGTTTTTCGTGGAAGGGAGTGCCGGCTTTGCCGGGCAATCCATGGCGCTCAAGGCTGATGCGCTGGACTTTGCCGGTGATACGGCGACATACGCCATGTCGCTGATGGTCATTGGTATGGCGCTGCACTGGCGGGCACGGGCAGCGCTTGTCAAAGGTTTCTCGCTGCTTCTCATGGGCCTGGGGGTGCTTGGCCTGACGGCGTATCGCGTGATTTTTCTCAACGATCCATCAGCAGAAATCATGGGGAGCATTGCCGCACTGGCGCTAGTGGCAAACATCGTGAGTGTCCTGATCCTGATGAAGTTTCGGGATGGGGATGCCAATGTGCGGTCTGTCTGGCTGTGCAGCCGAAATGATGCGATCGGCAATGTTGCCGTGATTGCTGCTGCAGGTGTGGTCGCTGTTTCAGGGACGGCCTGGCCGGACCTTGCGGTTGCGGCTTTCATGGCGTGGTTGTTTACAAGCTCCGCAGTGTCCATCATCCAGCAGGCGCGCGCAGAGCTGCGGTCGATACCGGTTGCCGCTTAGTCCGCGTCACCTCTTGCCGGCTGCGGTTTGACGGCCACTCGCCCGATGAAGATCAGGACCATGCAGATGCTCGCGACCATGGCCACCGTTGCGAGGAGGTAGGGCGCTCCGGGCAGATGGATTGGTGCATCGTCACCGGTGAAGGCCGAGAAAAGACCGGTCATCACAAGCGGCGTAAAGATGGCCGTGAGGCCCATCACGCTGGTGATGGCACCCTGCAGTTCGCCCTGTTCTGTTTCTGACACCTGTTTGGACAGAACTGACCGCAGGGCGGAAGAGCCGATGCCGACCATGGCGAAGAAGATGGTGGCGACGTACATCATCCAGCTTTGAGTGGCGAGGGCATATCCCAGAAAGCCGATGCCTGCGCTGGTGAATCCAATGAGTATGGCGCGTTTTTCTCCCAGTCGCGGGACAGCATAGCCTGTCAGCCATCCCATCGAGAAGATCAGGCAGACGCCGACAAACCCCAGCGACCAGCCGACGTCGCCCGCGTCCCATCCGAATTTGTACATGGTGTAGAACGACCAAATGGCCGGATTGGCATCGTGACCGATCTGGTAGAACACCATCGCGATGAGCAGCCCCAGCAGGCCCGGATGCTTGGCGACCATGCGGATAGCACCAATGGTGTTTGCCCGCTTGATATCAAAGGCGCGGCGCTTCTCGGGGGGCAGGCTTTCGGGCAGGAGGAGGAAGCCGTAAGCGGCGTTGGCAAAGGCAAGCACGGCAGCCAGATAGAATGGTGCGCGGGCGCTGTCGGCAAAGTCGGCTACCAATCCACCCAGCACCGGCCCCATCATGAAGCCTGTGCCCCATGCGGCACCGAGCAGCCCGTAGGATTTCGCGCGGTCATTGGGTGTTGTCACGTCGGCGATGTAGGCATTGGCGGTGGTGAAGGTGGCCGCAGCGATGCCGGACATGGTGCGCCCGACCAAAAGCCACCAGATAGTGGGGGCCAGCGCCATGACCACGTAGTCGATACCAAGAACGGTCAGGCCAATAATAAGCACCGGCCGTCGGCCAAACCGGTCCGACAGATTGCCGAGCACCGGCGCAAACAGAAAGCTCATCAGGGCGTAGATGAAAATGAGCGCGCCGCCCCACAAGGCGGCATCGGACAGGTCCAGCTCCGTTACTTCGGTGATCAGGCTGGGCAATACCGGCACAATGATGCCGACGCCGATCGCATCAATCAGAATGGTGATGAGCAGGAAGGGAAGGGCGCGTTTGGCGACCGGATTTTTCGTGGCCTCCGCTTCGCTGGACACCTCTTAGCCTCGTTCGCGATAGAGCAGGGACTTGACGCCGTTCTTCTTGAAGGGCTGCCACTTGCCTTCGGGCTGGGCCAGACGATCCGCAATGGCATAAAGCGCCAGGGCGTTGACGCCGATGCCGATGTGGGTTGCCGGGATCTCAATGTTTTCCGTGTGCGGATGAACATCCTCGCGGCAGGTCTGCCAGGGAACGACGCCATCGTGGCGCGTATACAGGGCTGTGCATGGTACGGGCGGAGGCGTGCGCAGGCGCTCGGCCAGGGCCTCATCCACATAGTTGTTGTCCATGCGCATGCCGGCGGCAAACGGGCTTGCGAGCGTAATGACCTGGCGGACAAGCCGGGGTGAGCGGCGGGCAAGTTCCCGGGCGTAGATGCCGCCCAGTGACCAGCCGACAATTGAGACCCTGCGGCCAACGCGGCCTTCAATTTCTTCAAGGCGCGCCATCATGCCGGCACGCAGCTCAGCATTGGGGCCAAGATTGCGGCCAAGCTTCCACGGGTGTACCGAATAGCCCAGCTCGCGAAGAAAGCGGCGCATGATGGCCATGGAGCTATCCGATGCCATAAGGCCCGGGAGCGTCAGCACGGGCTGACCGTCACCGCGGGGGCTGAGGCTCATCAGGGCGGGTAGGGATGCGGGCAATGTCCCAAGCTCGAGTATGGCGCGGCCTTCACCGAGAACATCACGGAAGCGCATGGATTTGGGCAATGACGGGATTCGTTGCACGGGATGAGTCCGTTTTATGATTTCTGTTGTGGCCATCGGCGGTTGAAATAGCCTAGCATGTAATTAAATGACCGTGGGTCATGTTTAAGAATGATCAGTGGAGCGCTACGGCGACTCCGTTTGGACACTATCAGGGAGAGAGACGTATGGCGCGAGAATTTGGAATGCGGTCTTCAGCCGCAGACGTGGTTGAAGGGCTGGACCTCTCAGGCAAAGTCGCAATTGTGACCGGCGCTTCGTCAGGCCTGGGCGTTGAAACGGCGCGGGCGCTGGCCGGTGCCGGGGCGCATGTGATCATTCCGGGGCGCAGCCCGGACAAGCTCAAGAGCGTGGTTGATGACATCAAGAAGACCACTGGAAACAGCAATGTTGAGACCGGGGCGCTTGATCTTGGTGATCTGGACAGTGTGCGTGCGTTTGCTGATGGGTTCGTTGCAACCGGCAAGCAGCTCGACATTCTGATCAACAATGCGGGCATCATGGCGACCCCACATCGCAAGACGGCGCAAGGCTTTGAAAGCCAGTTCGGCACCAATCACCTTGGCCACTTCGTGCTGTTCGGCCATCTGCTGCCTGCCCTTGAAAAAGCGGACGGTGCGCGGGTTGTTGCATTGTCGTCGACGGGTCACCGTATTTGCGATGTCAGCCTCGATGACCCGAATTTCGAGACGACCGAATACGAGAAGTGGACCGCGTATGGACGGGCAAAAACAGCCAATGCGCTGTTTGCGCTTGAGCTGGACAATCGGTTCAAGGACCGGGGTATTCGCGCCTTTTCTGTCCATCCCGGCGGCATCATGACCAACCTGCAACGCGACATGGATCCCGAGGAATTCAAGGTGCTTGGCTGGGTTAATGACAAGGGTGAAGTGCATCCGGGTTTCAAGACCGTGGAGCAGGGCGGGGCAACTGCCGCCTGGTGTGCAACGGCACCTGAGCTTGATGGCGAAGGCGGGTATTACTGCGAGGACTGCCACAAGTCGGAGCAGGTGACACCTGAACGGATGGCGGAAATTCGTGGTGGCGTTCTACCTCACGCGCAGGACCCCAAAACAGCGGCAGCCCTTTGGACTAAGTCTGAAGAAATGGTAGGAGAGCAGTTCGCCTAACTCCTTCCCCCTACGAGGCCCCACATGCGCATCGGTACGCCGCTTTCTTCCTCTGCAACCCGTATCATGCTGCTGGGGTCCGGCGAATTGGGCAAGGAAGTGGCGATAGAACTGCAGCGCTTCGGCGCTGAAGTCATTGCCGTGGACCGATATGCGGGTGCACCTGCGATGCAGGTGGCGCACCGGTCCCACGTCATCGACATGACCAAGGGCAATGAGATCCGGCGGGTGGTTCAGGCCGAGCGGCCGCACATCATCGTGCCGGAAATCGAGGCCATCGCCACCAGCGAGCTCGCAGCCATTGAGACTGAAGGTGTGGCGGAAGTCATTCCAACAGCTGAAGCGGCACAGCTCACGATGAATCGCGAAGGCATCCGGCGACTGGCCGCGGAAGAATTAGGTCTGCCGACATCTCCTTATGCCTTTGCCACAAGCGAGCGGGAACTTGGCAAAGCCGCTGCCGATATCGGGATGCCGGTGTTCGTCAAGCCGGTGATGTCGTCCTCGGGCAAGGGTCAGAGCTTTGTTCAAAGCGCCGAAGAAGTGTCCGATGCGTGGGCCTACGCGCTGCAGGCGGGGCGGGTGGAAGAGGCCCGCGTCATCGTCGAGGGGCGCATCGACTTTGATTATGAAATCACGCTTTTGACGGTTCGGTCGCTGGATGCGCAGGGGGCGATTGAAACGTCCTTCTGTGCACCGATCGGGCATCGTCAGGAACACGGCGACTATGTGGAAAGCTGGCAGCCGCAGGCGATGTCAGAACGGGCCCTGGCGACGGCCCAGCAGATTGCGGCCAAAGTGACGACCCGGCTCGGCGGTCGCGGTGTGTTCGGTGTGGAAATGTTTGTGAAGGGGGACGACGTCTGGTTCTCCGAGGTCAGCCCGCGTCCTCATGATACGGGGCTGGTCACACTCGGCTCCCAGCGGCAGAGCGAGTTTGCACTGCATGCACGCGCCATTCTGGGCCTTCCTGTGTCTGCCGGGCTGGCTCAGCCGGCGGCCAGTGCGGTGATCTATGGCGGCATGGCCGCCAAGGGCATTGCCTATGACGGTCTGGATGACGCTTTGCGGGTGCCAGAAAGCCAAATCCGACTGTTCGGCAAGCCAGAAGCGTTTGTAAGGCGACGCATGGGCGTGGCGGTTGTGTGTGCCAAGGACGTGGACACGGCCCGAGACCGCGCCAAAGAGGCTGCATCCCTGGTGAAGCCGATTCAGGCCTGATCGTCAGCAATACCACCTCAATTTATGCGGATTTCTGCGGCTTTTGCAAAAGCCACCGGCTAGCGATCGGTTACAAGTTTGCGTATTTGCAAATTGTTTGTCGCATTTTTGCGTTTTTGCGCTGCAATATCCTGCATAGTCTAGACAGACCATTTGCAGGAGTTGGCCATGTCTGCCGGATTGAACTGGGATGATCTGCGGTTTTTCCTCGCGGTTGCGGAGGCGGGAAGCCTGTCTGCTGCGTCGTCGCTTCTAAAGGTCAACACGACAACGGTTCTGCGCCGCGTCGCGTCCCTTGAGGATGCGCTCGGAGCGCGATTGTTTGACCGATCCAGATCCGGATACCGTTTGACGCCGCGCGGCGAACGGTTGCTGGCGCAACTTGCGCCGGTCGATCAGCGACTGTCTGCGCTCGCGCGCGACTTCGTAGCGGATGACAGTGAGGCGGATGCAGTGGTCCGCGTTGCGGCGGGAGATGTTCTGGCATCGGCCGTTCTGGCGCCGCAACTGCCGACATTTCGCGATGAGCACCCGGAGCTGCGGCTTGAAATTGTCGCTGACCCCAACCTGACGGGTCCGGCACCGTCCGCTGGTGCACCGGCAGGCTCGCTCAAAGACATTGATGTGGCCATTCGTTTTGCGCGGCCGACACAGGGCAATGTGATTGTTCGCAAAATTGGCGACATGGCCTACGGGCTTTATGCGAGCCAGGCCTATCTGGCGGTGCGTGGTGCACCGGAAGAACCTGGACGTCTTGCGGGCCATCAGGTCATTGGCTTCAGCCTTTCTGAAAGCCCGCTTGGGCCGGTGTGGTGGATGAGCCGGGCAGAGCAGGGGGCGAGCGTCGTGATGCGCTCAAACGCTGTTGCTGTCAGGGCCGAGGCCGCACGTCAGGGGCTTGGTCTTACGGCACTTCCCTGCATCGTCGGTGATCAGGACCCGTTGCTTATGCGCGTGGGGCAGGCAGAAGACGTGGGTGCTCTGGAACTTTGGCTCGTGACCCACAATGACAGCGCCCATGTGGGGCGCGTGCGTGATGCCATGGATTTTGTGGTCAATTGCGCCAAGGTGGCCAAGGTGCCGCTGCTTGGACATCAGGATGATCCGGCAACGGAAACTCTTGGGGCCAACGATCATGGACCTGCGATTTCCGCCGCTGAATGAGTTCAACGGGCACAGCCGCCTCATTGAGCTGCTGTGAGCCTTGAAAAAGCCGGAAATAACATAGAGATAGAGCCTGCCAACCTGTTGCGCATCGGGCACGGATTGGCCTAAAAGGTTTTTACGCGTATCGAACGCCAAGTTAGGGCGATTGCGGTGACGTTGGGTCTTTTCGGGCGGGTTGATAGGTCAGGAGTTCTGCCCTGTTCGTCTCATCCGGTTACCTTTCGTTAACCACCCAAGTCCTAGCTTTATTTAGTGGTTTTGGCATTCGTGGATAGCTACCTGCGAAGCTTGGCAGACATAAGATTGGGTTGACGCGCAATGGGCATTGCTCGCGCTGACATCGTTGGAACGGAATTGACCGCCGGCGCCTTTGGCCCGGACGTCAATTACGCTCGTCTGCTACTTCTCGGTACGCGCCTTCTCCTTACCAGCCCCTGAGCGCTGGCGGTCCTTCTTCTCATCAATATACGGAAGGGCGGGCATTCAGGGGACGAAGCAACATCTTCGAACCGCATGGGAGGGGTCTCTCATGCTTTTGGACCCGAGAAGGACTAGAGATACATGATACCCGATAGCAAATCACGACGCGGCGTACAGGCAGCCCAAGGCGCCGACCGCGTTCTCATCTTTGACACCACATTGCGCGATGGCGAGCAGTCGCCGGGCGCATCCATGAATCTGGGTGAAAAGATCCAGGTGGCCGAAACGCTTGAAGCCATGGGCGTGGACATCATCGAGGCCGGTTTTCCGATTGCCTCCAATGGTGACTTTGAGGCCGTGTCTGAAATTGCCAGCCGCATCAAGGACAGCGTCATCTGCGGCCTGTCGCGGGCCGGGGCAAAAGACATTGAGCGTGCCGGCGAAGCTCTGCGCAAGGCTGAGCGTGGGCGTATTCATACGTTCATTTCCACAAGCCCCGTGCACATGAAGCACAAGCTGCAGATGGAGCCTGAGCAGGTTCTGGACGCGGTGGTAGCCAGCGTGTCGCTCGCCCGCAACCTGGTGGACAATGTGGAATGGTCCGCCGAAGACGCAACACGTACGGAGCGGGACTTCCTGTGCCGGTGTGTCGAGGCTGCCATTCAGGCGGGTGCCACAACCATCAATATTCCTGACACGGTTGGCTACACCGTGCCGACTGAATACGCAGACATCTTCACGATGCTGCGTGAGCGCGTGCCCAATTCAGACAAGGCGGTGTTCTCAACGCACTGCCACAACGACCTGGGCTTGGCTGTTGCCAATTCGCTGGCCGGCGTTGGTGCTGGTGCGCGTCAGATCGAATGCACGATCAATGGTCTGGGTGAGCGGGCAGGCAATGCAGCGCTTGAGGAAGTGGTGATGGCATTGCGCACGCGCGCAGACGTCATGCCGTATGACACCGGCATCAAATCAGAAATGATTGCCCGGGCGTCCAAGGTTGTTTCCAGCGTCACGTCGTTTCCGGTTCAGTATAACAAGGCCATCGTCGGCCAGAATGCCTTCGCTCATGAGAGCGGCATTCATCAGGACGGCATGCTGAAGAACACGGAGACCTATGAGATCATGACGCCTGAGAGTGTCGGCATCTCCAAGTCGTCTTTGGTGCTGGGCAAGCTCTCGGGCCGTCATGCTTTCAAGGACAAGCTACAGACGCTGGGCTATGAGCTGGGAGACAACCAGTTGCAGGACGCGTTCAAGCGCTTCAAGGATCTGGCTGACAAGAAGAAGCATGTCTTCGATGAAGACATTGTGGCGTTGGTGGATGACGAGGTTGCTGCCGGCAACGAGAACATCAAGGTGATTTCGCTGTCCGTTGTGGCGGGTACGGAAGGTCCTCAGGAAGCGGCATTGACGCTGGAAGTGGATGGAGAAACCCACACCACCAAGGCGAATGGCGACGGCCCGGTGGATGCCATTTTCAATGCGATCAAGGCACTGGTGCCTTACCAGGCCCATCTGCAGCTCTACCAGGTCCATGCAGTAACCGGGGGGACTGATGCGCAGGCTGAGGTCTCCGTGCGCCTTGAAGAAGACGGCAAATCCGTTACCGGACGGGGTGCCGACACAGATACGCTGGTTGCAAGTGCGCGGGCTTATGTCAGCGCGCTCAACCGGCTGCAAACAAAGCGTCTGAAAACGGCGCCCGAAGCCATGGTTGCGCCATAAAGCGCGCCCAAGACACTGAGCGGCGGTGCACCCAGCACCGCCGCTCCTGATTCCAACTGGTTTGCCGATGCGGCGGGCCCCAAAGAAGGACTGCGAAAAAGAATGCTTGGAGGCTTGTTGGGGATGCTATCGGCCGATATGGCCATCGACCTGGGGACAGCGAATACGCTGGTCTATGTGAAGTCGCGGGGCATTGTGCTCAACGAACCTTCCGTGGTCGCCATTATCAATAAGGGCGGCAAGAAGCAGGTTCTCGCTGTTGGCGATGAGGCCAAGATGATGCTTGGTCGTACGCCGGGCAACATCGAAGCCATCCGCCCGATGCGCGACGGCGTGATTGCCGACTTTGAAATTGCGGAAGAGATGATCAAGCACTTCATTCGCAAGGTGCATAACCGTCGCTCATTCGCCAATCCGCAGATCATCATCTGTGTGCCGTCGGGCTCCACAGCTGTGGAGCGCCGTGCCATTCAGGAATCTGCCCTGTCAGCAGGTGCACGCCGCGTGCGCCTCATCGAGGAGCCCATGGCTGCTGCGATCGGCGCCGGGCTGCCAGTGACCGAGCCTTCGGGCTCCATGGTCGTGGATATCGGCGGTGGCACGACCGAGGTGGCCGTGCTGTCCCTTGGCGGCATCGTCTATTCGCGGTCCGTGCGTGTTGGCGGCGACAAGATGGATGAAGCCATCATCGGTTATATCCGTCGGCATCATAATCTGCTGGTGGGCGAAAGCTCTGCTGAACGCATCAAGAAGGAAGTCGGCTCTGCTGCCATTCCTGACGATGGAGCCGGCATGACGATCGAAATCAAGGGCCGCGACCTGATGAATGGTGTGCCCAAGGAAATCACCATTTCGCAGCGACAGATCGCAGAGAGCCTTGCGGAGCCTGTCGGCGCAATCGTGGAAGCCGTCAAAGTGGCGCTGGAAGCAACGCCGCCGGAACTGGCTGCTGACATCGTAGACAAGGGCATTGTGCTGACCGGTGGCGGGGCGCTTCTGGCGAACCTGGACCAGGTTCTGCGCGAGGAAACGGGTCTTCCGGTTTCCATCGCTGATGAGCCGCTGTCCTGCGTAGCCATGGGTACCGGCCTGTCGCTTGAGCATATCCGGACGATGGGCCACGTTCTGTCGTCTGTTTACTAGGCTTTGAGGGGCGTTTTTTGCGCCCCTTGAGCACTTTTTGCGTGTGGCGGCGCGTCTTGTGAGTCGGCGTTAATAATGCTGAGATATCAGGGCATTAGCTTAGCCGCTTAAGTCGGGTGCGGGGGCATCCGTTTGGGGGAATGTGGACTGGCGACCTTGCGGTCATCCGCGGGTTGCTTTGAGGGCGTATGCAGTGAGGGAACCGACCAACAGGGTCAAACTTCCGTTTCGGGTGTCATCGTACCGGCTGTCGCTGGTGGTGACGCTTACGCTTGCCTCCGTCCTGCTGGTCGGTCGTGCCGAGAGCTATCTCGTGGACCGTACCCGTCAGGTCATGACCGATCTGTCTGCACCCCTTCTCGAGCTTGCCTCGCGCCCTGTTGCGGCTGTTCGCAACTTCATCGCTTCAACCGACGAATACGCCTATGTCTTCGAAGAGAATGCGCGGCTGCGCGCGGAGAACGAAGAACTGAAAGCCTGGCGCCAGCAGGCCTTGTCGCTTGAGCGCCGGGTCGCCCGCTTTGAAGCGCTGCTCGACGTCACCGTTGAGCCCACCATCCAATATGCGACCGGCAAGATCATTGGTGATAGCGGCGGGCCATTTGTTCACGCCTTCATCGTGAATGTACCCCAGGACGCCGGCGTTGAAGCGGGACAGGCGGTCGTGGATGACGAGGGCCTGATCGGGCGCGTCGTCAGCACGGGCGCGACAGCATCCCGCGTGCTGCTTTTGACCGACCTCAACAGCCGCGTCCCCGTGCGTGTCGAGCCGGGCGGGTATCGGGCGATTGCGGTTGGCGACAACAGCCGCTTTCCCAAGATTGAATTTCTGCCGCCCGAAGCGCGTCTGTCTCCGGGTGATCAGATCGTCACGTCGGGACACGGCGGCCTGATGCCGCCGGACCTTCCCGTTGGCATTGTGGTCATGGCCAGCGATGGTAGCCCGCGCCTGCAGACCAACTCTGAATTTGACCGCACCAGCGCTGTGCGGTTGCTACAATACGATTTCCCGACCCGTGTCGTCGCTGACTCAGACGAAGAAGCGGCCAGCGAAGACGTGGCAGATGATGCGAAGCCCACGCCAGCGCTTCCCAACTCTGAGCCTGCTGCCAATGATCAGATTGTTGAGCGCGCAGGCGAGCCCGGCGCTGCAGCCGGCACTGACAGTGCCAATGCATCTGACGCCGCTCCTGCAACGCCAGCC
Source organism: Candidatus Phaeomarinobacter ectocarpi (assembly GCF_000689395.1). Taxonomy (GTDB): domain Bacteria; phylum Pseudomonadota; class Alphaproteobacteria; order CGMCC-115125; family CGMCC-115125; genus Pyruvatibacter; species Pyruvatibacter ectocarpi. The sequence goes on along the minus strand of NZ_HG966617.1, from coordinate 2,093,553 downwards.
GGGGAGGCCGATGAGTAGCCATGCGTGATGTATCGCAGGCATTCTGGATTGCTGTTCCTGTGGGCTTGTCCCTCATTTGCATTTTGTTGGGCCTCGTCCCCGTGGGCGTTGGAACCGGGGGCACAATCGCTCCGATCTTCACCCTGGCGGTTGTCTATTTCTTCTCCGTTCACCGGCCTGAGTTCTTTCCGCCTTGGGCTGTGTTTTTCATCGGGCTGCTGCAGGACATCATGTCAGGCGGCCCGCTTGGTCTTTATACGGTTGTTCTGCTGGCGGCCTACGGTCTTACCCATTCTCAGCGCCTGTTCTTGATGGGGCGCGGCTTTTCGACTTTGTGGGTCGGCTTTCTTGCCATTTGTGCCATCGCTGCCGTGATCATGTGGTTTGGGGCATCTGTTCACTACGGCATCGCGGTCAATCCTCTGCCACTGCTATGGCAGGCAGGCATTACGGCGCTCATCTACCCACCGGTCTCTTTCATCCTTACCCGGATCAATCGTCAGATGGCGATCCTGGCACCGGCAGCGTAAGGACAGACCCATGGCACTAGATGATCGCGATGCAGATAAGCAGAAGATGTTTTCCCGCCGGGCAGCCATTCTTGGCGGAGGCCAGGTGGCGCTTTTCACGGTGCTTGCCGGGCGGATGTACTATCTGCAGGTGATTGAAAGCCAGGAATACGAAATTCTGGCGGAAGAAAACCGCGTCAATGTTCGGCTGCTGCCACCCCTGCGGGGTGAAATTCTGGACCGCTTCGGAGAGAAGCTGGCGTCCAACCGCCAGAATTTCCGCGTTGTGCTGATCCCCGAGCAGACAGATGACGTCGAGACCACCCTCGACAAGCTCTCCGAGATTATTCCCATTTCTGACCGGACCCGTAAGCGCCTGCTGCGCGAAGTGCGTCAGAAGCGTGGCTTTGTTCCTCTCACGGTTGCGGAAAACCTTGAGTGGGAATCCTTTGCCGAGATCAATATCCACACACCAGATCTTCCGGGTCTTCAGCCGGAGGTGGGCGATACGCGGCATTATCCGTATGGAGAAGACCTGGCTCACGTGGTGGGGTATGTGGCCGCCGTTACGGACAAGGATCTGGAGGGCGCCAACGACCCGCTCTTGCAACTGCCGGGCTTTCGGGTTGGACGGTCGGGTGTTGAGCGACTGCTGGAGAACGAACTGCGCGGACGCGCGGGCAACAGCCGCGTTGAGGTGAATGCATTTGGCCGGGTCATTCGTGAGCTGGCCAAGGATCCCGGCACACCGGGGGATGAAGTTGTTCTGACCCTCGACATGGACATTCAGCGCTACGCAACTGAGCGTGTGCGCGGGGAGAGTGCGTCTGTCGTTGTGATGGATGTGTTGACCGGCGAACTTGTGTCGATTGTGTCTGCGCCTGGATTTGACCCCAATCTGTTCAATGTCGGCCTTAGTCAGGCCGAGTGGGATGGGCTGACGAACAATGAGCTCAATCCCCTGGTGAACAAGACACTGGCCGGGCAATACCCGCCGGGGTCTACCTACAAGATGATTGTTGCTCTTGCCGCCCTTGAGGCGGGGACGATCAGTCCGCGTCGCATGATCTCCTGCACCGGCAAGGTGACGCTGGGCAGTCATGACTTCCACTGCTGGAAACGCGGGGGGCATGGGCCGGTCAATATGGTCGAAGCCATCAAGCAGTCCTGCAATGTCTATTTCTATGAAATCGGCAAGCGCGTTGGCATCGACAAGATTGAGGAAATGTCGCGGCGCTTTGGTCTGGGTGACCAACTGGCTGTTGATATGGCGGGCGAGAAATCGGGCCTGGTACCGTCGCGCGGCTGGAAGCGCGCCACGACGGGTATTTCCTGGCAACAGGGTGAAACGCTCAATGCCTCGATCGGGCAGGGCTATGTGCTGACGACGCCGCTGCAGCTGGCAACCATGGCGGCGCGCCTCGCCAATGGCGGCAATGGTGTTCGGCCGTGGCTTGTGCGGTCCGTAGGCGGGCAACTGCGAGAAATGCCTCAGGTGGTGCCAATGGGTATTGACCCGGCTCATATGAAAGTCATTCAGGACGGCATGGACGCGGTAGTGAATATTCCCGGTGGTACGGCCTTCCGTTCCCGGCTGCCGCTTGAAAATGCCAGCATGGCCGGCAAGACCGGGACAGCTCTGGTGCGCCGCATTTCGCGTGAAGAACGGGCGAGGGGCGTGCTCAAGAATAACGAGCTGCCATGGAAGTTCCGTGACCACGCGTTGTTCGTCGGCTATGGACCCGTTGAAAACCCACGCTATTCCATTTCCGTCATTGTCGATCATGGCGGCGGCGGCAGCCGTGCCGCGGCTCCCGTAGCGAAAGACATCATGACGCGCGTCCTGACACGCGACCCCATGCAGATGTCCGCGTATGAGAAGCTGACACCGGGCAGTGATGTGACGTCGCTTGAAAGCGCCGCGGACGCATCAGGAGGACGTGGCTGATGGTTATGGAGGCCATATCACGCTCCGGCCGCATGAGCCTTGTGGACAAGCTCTACGAGATCAATTGGGTGTTCATGCTGCTCATCACGGCTATCGCTGCGGTCGGATTTGCGATGCTGTATTCGGCCGCCGACGGCAGTTTTGACCCGTGGGCCTCACGGCAGATGATCCGCTTTGCCATGGGCATGGCGATTTTGCTTGTGTTTGCGCTGATCGACCCGCGCATATGGTTGCAGCTTGCTTATCCTGCTTACGCCTTCGCTCTGTTGTTGCTGATTGCCGTCGAGGTTGCGGGCACCACAGGTATGGGAGCGACGCGCTGGATCAATCTTGGCTTCATTCAGCTGCAGCCGTCAGAGCTTATGAAAATTACGCTGGCCCTGGCATTGGCGCGCTACTATCACGTGCTGGAACAGGACCGGGTCTCCCATCCGCTGTATCTGTTGCCAGCGCTGGCGTTCATCGCCTTGCCGGTGGCACTGGTCCTGCGTCAGCCGGATCTTGGTACGGCGCTGCTGCTGTCCGTCGTGGGCATCTCCATCATCTTCATGGCCGGTCTGTCCTGGCGCTACATTATTGCAGCGGGTGCTGCTGCCCTGGCTGCCATTCCCATCGTCTGGGAATTTTTGCATCCCTATCAAAAGGAACGGGTGTTTACGTTCCTTGATCCATCGAGGGATCCGCTGGGCGCCGGCTATCACACGACCCAGGCCAAGATTGCGCTGGGCTCGGGCAGTGTGTGGGGCAAGGGCTTCATGGAAGGCACCCAGAGCCATTTGAACTTCCTGCCGGAAAAACAGACCGACTTTATTTTCGTGATGCTGTCTGAGGAAATGGGGCTGATGGGGGGGCTTGCTCTCATGGGGCTGTATGCGGCGGTGCTTGGCTTTGCATTGACGGTTGCCATCGGCATTCGTCATCAGTTCGGCCGGCTGTTGGTGGCGGCTCTGGCCGTCAATTTCTTCCTCTATGTCTTCATCAATGTCGCCATGGTGATGGGGCTGATCCCGATTGTGGGTGTGCCCCTTCCGCTGGTGTCCTATGGCGGGTCGGCCATGCTGGTCATTCTGGCCGGGTTTGGCCTTTTGATGAGTATCTATGTGCATCGGGGCGAGGAATTGCCGCGCGGTGGCGGCATCATCTAGCCCATTCAGGCGCAACAGGTTTTTACATCAGGACAAATCAGCGCTGGCTACTTGCGGCGGGCGCAGGGCTTTGCTATCACCCGCCATCGTTCGCGCAGGCAGCGTCTTTTCCAACGGAGATTCTTGAGTTTCCCGGACGCTGATCCTCCTGCCCGGCGGGGCGCATAGCTCAGTTGGTAGAGCAGCTGACTCTTAATCAGCGGGTCCAAGGTTCGAATCCTTGTGCGCCCACCAATTTCCAAGGTGAGACGAGACCCTGTAGGCCAGACCCTGTATGATTGTGTGACTGCCGGTATTGCTGGCGGGTCTGACACATTCGGGGGTGGGTTTGACGCTTTATCGGCATGTCATCGGCGGCACGGTCTATCAGTTTGATGGGCTGAGGGACCTGCTTGCCAAGGCCAGTCCGCATCGATCCGGTGATGTGCTGGCGGGCGTCGCTGCCCGGAGTGAAGCTGAGCGGGCTGCCGCGTGTTATGCACTTGCCGATGTTCCGCTTTCAGCGTTTATCGACCATCACCTGGTTTCCTATGAAGATGATGACGTCACGCGGCTGATTGTCGACGGTCACGACCCTGCGGCATTTGAGCCGGTGCGCAGCCTGACAGTTGGCGGGTTCCGGGACTGGCTGCTGGGCGACGAGGCGACGGCTGCAACCCTTTCATCCGTGGCGCCGGGCCTGATGCCCGAAATGGTGGCTGCGGTCTCAAAGCTCATGCGCAATCAGGACCTGATTGCCGTGGCGCGCAAGTGCCGTGTGCTCACCGGCTTCCGCTCGACGATGGGGGGCACGGGGCGGCTGGGGGTACGGCTCCAGCCCAATCACCCCACTGATAATCCCAAGGGGATCGCGGCATCAATCCTGGACGGCCTGATGTATGGGTGCGGCGATGCCTTGATCGGCATTAATCCGGCCACGGACAGTGTGGATGCCATGGTGCGTCTGCTGCATTTGATTGATGACGTCCGCACCCGGTTTGATATCCCGACGCAATCCTGTGTGCTTTCTCATGTGACAACCGCGCTTGAGGCCATGAAGATGGGTGCGCCGGTTGACCTGGTATTCCAGTCGATTGCGGGGACCCAGGCTGCTAACGAAAGTTTCGGCATTACGCTCGATATGCTTGCCGAAGCCAACGCGACCGCGCGATCCCTGGGGCGCGGGACAGTGGGTGACAATGTGATGTATTTCGAGACGGGGCAGGGCGCGGCCCTGTCAGCAGACGCCCATCATGGCATTGATCAGCAGACGGTTGAGGCGCGAGCCTACGCGGTGGCGCGGAAGTTTGAACCGTTTCTGACCAATACGGTCGTGGGCTTCATCGGGCCGGAATATTTGTATGACGGCAAACAGATTGTGCGCGCCGGTCTCGAAGACCATTTCTGCGGCAAGCTGCTCGGTGTGCCCATGGGTGTGGACGTCTGCTACACCAACCATGCGGAAGCCGACCAGAATGATATGGATGGTTTGCTGACCCTGCTGGGCGTTGCAGGCTGTACCTTCATCATGGGTGTGCCTGGCGCAGACGACATCATGCTCAGCTATCAGTCGACTTCGTTTCATGATGCGCTTTATGTGCGCGATGTGCTGGGTCTTAAGCCTGCACCGGAATTTGAAGCATGGCTGAAATCTATGGAGATCATGGATGGGCAGGGCCGTGTGCGTCCGCAGCTTACAGGTCAGTCCGGTGCCACGAAATTGTTGGGTTTTGAGGAGCAAGCGCGATGACGGCTCCTGACCGCTGGCATTTTTTACGTCAACACACCGATGCGCGCATTGCGCTTGGCCGAAGCGGCAATGCCTTGCCGACGGATGAGGTGCTGGCATTTCAGCTTGCTCATGCGCAGGCGCGAGACGCGGTGCATGGGAGCATGGATGTCGATGTCCTGAGGCGTCAGCTGGTAGATGCGGGTGTCTCGCTGTCGGTTGAGTTGGTCGCCTCGCGGGCGCCCGATCGCGCCGCGTTTTTGCAGCGTCCGGACCTGGGGCGTCTGTTGGATGCAGACGCAACTCTGTCTGCTGGTGACAGATGTGACGTTGTGTTTGTCCTTGGGGATGGTCTGTCAGCCCGCGCGGTCATGGAGAATGGTGTGGCAACACTGGCAGCCACTCTCGCGCACCTTGATGGTTGGGACGTTGGCCCGATTGTTATTGCGCAGCAGGCCCGCGTTGCCCTGGCAGACCCGATTGGTGAGGCGCTGGGTGCACAACTTGCGGTGATGTTGATCGGCGAACGTCCCGGGCTGTCAGCTGCAGATAGTCTTGGGGCGTATCTCACCTATGGCCCGCGGGTTGGTCGACAGAATGCAGATCGCAACTGTGTCTCCAACATTCGGGACAAGGGTCTGGCGCCGGAAGATGCCGGTCACAAGATTGCCTATCTGCTTGGTCGGGCGCGGGAATTGAGTCTGACGGGCGTCGCCCTGAAAGACGACGCCCCCTTACAGATTGCGAATGAAAAGCCGACTGACAGCTAGGCTGCGACGCTGGCCTTGAGGGCTGTAAGCGCATCCGATGGTTCGAGGCGGCGCGTGTAATTCACATCCACATCCGCCAGAACAATTTTGCCATTGGCATCGACCACGAAGGTGGCCGGGATGGGCAACGACCAGCCGGAGCCGGCATTGAGACCGGGCAGGTCCATGCCGAACTTGCCATAAAGCTCCTGCAACGGTTTCGGTAGCTCGAACGCGATGCCCAGTGCTTTGGCGAATGCGTTTTCATTGTCCGTCAGAACCGGGAATGTCAGCGCGTTCTTCTCGGTGGTGGAGAGCGAGTTGTCGGGTTTTTCCGGGGTCACAGCCACAAGCTGTGCGCCCAGGGCGGTGATGTCGCCCAGAATGTCCTGGTAGGCCTTGAGCTCGAAATTGCAGTAGGGGCACCAGCCGCCACGATAGAAATTGATGATCAGCGGGCCATTGGCGAGGAGATTCGACATCTGCACCGTGTCGCCGGTAGCGCTGGTAAAGGTTGCGTCAGGCAAGGTGTCACCCACCTTCAACGCGTTCTGTCCAACACCCTTTGCGACCAGTTCCTCGTCGGCGGCGCGCATGACGGCCAATGCTTCTTCAGGAATGCGTTTGGACGCACCGGCGCGGGTTTCTTCCAGTAGGGTTTGCAGGGACATGAAAAAGCTCCGTTTTTGATGGGTTCATGGCCTAGTTGGCCCCTTCTGCATGCTGCGCCAAATTGTTTTGACAGAACACAGTGGTTTGATTTTGAACCATGCACAGAGCATTGACCAACCTTTGAGTTCTCACGTTTCTGTGTCGGTCGATGGACCGTCATCGCAATTTCATGGTGTCGTCGCCAAGGCGATTGTATGATCAGACTTCAACTCACGGACGTGATGTTGGGCGTGCGGTGGCGGTGCTGCCGTATTTGCTCGGGGGAGCAATGCGCCGTCCATAACCAAAGCATAAGTGCGACGTACGCTCTTATGGCGTCGGGGCTATGGCAGAAATTGTTTCGGGCTACGTCTTCTATGAAGTTGCGACACTTCTGGTGCTTGCGGCGGGTGTCGGTTTTGTTGGCCTGCTGCTGCGCCAGCCTTTGATCGTCAGCTTCATTGCCGTTGGTGTCCTGGCGGGCCCTTCGGTGCTCAATGTTGCCCAGTCAGATGAATATATTGATCTGCTGGCAGAACTTGGCATCGCCATCCTGCTCTTTCTGGTCGGGCTGAAGCTTGATCTCAAACTTGTTCGGACCCTGGGACCCGTGGCGCTTGTCACCGGGCTGGGGCAGGTCGCGTTTACTTCGGCCTTCGGCTTCCTGATTGCCCTGGCCTTGGGATTTGACTGGGTGACGTCAGCCTATGTCGGGGTTGCCCTGACGTTTTCCTCGACGATCATCATCGTCAAGCTGCTGTCAGACAAACGCGAGATCGACTCTCTTCACGGGCGGATCGCTTTAGGCTTTCTGATCGTCCAGGACCTGGTGGTTGTGCTGGCGATGATTGTGCTGTCTGCCATCGGGCAGGGGCAGGCAAGTGCCGAAGCGGAGGGGGGAGGTTTTGCCGGCGCGGCGCTGGTCTTTGTCTATGGTGCTGCGCTTGTCGGTCTGGTGCTTCTATTTGTGCGGTATGTGGCAACGCCGCTTGTCACACGTATGGCAGCAGCGCCCGAGTTGCTCATTGCCTTTGCAATCGGCTGGGCCGCATTGCTGGCGGCGGTTGGGCATTATCTGGGATTTGGCAAGGAGCTGGGAGGCCTACTCGCAGGCGTGTCTCTGGCCTCCACGCCGTTCCGTGAAGCCATTGCTGCGCGGCTTGCGGCTCTGCGTGATTTTCTGCTGCTGTTTTTCTTTATCTCGCTTGGCGCGGCTTTGGACATGACCGTCCTGGGCGAAAGTGTCGGGGCGGCACTTGTCTTCTCGCTCTTCGTGCTTATCGGCAATCCGCTGATCGTTCTGGTGATCATGATCACCATGGGCTACCGAGCCCGCACCGGCTTTCTGGCTGGATTGACAGTCGCGCAGATCTCGGAGTTTTCGCTCATCTTCATGGCGATGGGCATGACGCTTGGCCATGTCTCACAGGAGGGGCTTGGGCTTGTCACCCTTGTGGGGCTGATCACCATCGCGGCGTCCACCTACATGATTACCTATTCGCACTGGTTGCATGACCGACTGGCACCGGTGCTGCAAAGGCTTGATCTCAGACGCAAAGATCATCACGCGAGTCGCCTGGATGACGAGGATGAAAATCGCTCGGCAGCGGGGCCCGAGGTTCTTGTTTTTGGCCTGGGGCGGTATGGCGGCGCGGTTGCGCAGCGGCTGGAGAAACGGGGCATGTGTGTTCTTGGTGTCGATTTCAACCCGGCCGCCATCCGCCTGTGGCGCCGCGAAGGGCTGGACGTGATCTACGGGGACGCGACCGACCCTGAATTCATCATGCACCTGCCGCTGCGCTCTGTTCAGCATGCTGTTGCGGCGATGCCGGAACATGCCGCTGCAATCGCGACGGGAGACCCGCGTGCCATGCTTGCGACGGGTCTTCGGGATGCCGGTTATCAAGGTCAGATCGCAGCGGTTTGTCATCATGGTGATGAGAACGGCGTCCTCAAGGCAGCCGGTGTGTCGCTCGTGCTTGAGCCTTTTCAGGACGCCGCCGAGCGCGCCACAGACCTGATCCTTGGCGGGCCGCAGGCGCCTCGTATTGAGGTGATGGACCCACTTGAGCAGGAACAAATTGAAGATAGCGATGAAGACATTAGGGAGCGAGCTGTATGACACAGGTAACGGGTGAAAATGGTTTTCAGCGTGTTCTCGTCATCTGCACAGATGCTGATAATCATACCGGGCTGAAGCATGCCGCCATGATGTGTGATGCGGCCAAGCGCGATGGTCGCCAGCCGCCGATCATTGAGGTGCTGTCAGTTGTCGAGCCTCAGCCGGGAGAAGACTTTATCCAGGCGTTGGGTGGCGCTTCTTTGGACCGGCTGGAAGACATGAGGCGAGATGACCGGCGTGGTCATGTGGCGCAGGCTTTGCTCGATGTGGGGTTGCCAGACACCACAGCTGTGACGATTGTGTCCGGGAAGGAGTTTGTGGAAGTCGTCCGGCGCAGTCTTGAAGTCGATGCTGATCTGGTGATCAAGCCTGCCGCGCAGGTGAACGGGCTTCACGCTCATATATTTGGCAGTACGGACCTGCACCTGCTGCGCAAATGCCCGTGCCCCGTATGGGTGGTGCGGCCATTTCGGGATGCTGGTCCTGATGATCGAGACGGGCCCAAGCCCTCGGCGACGCCGCTTGTGGTGGCTGCCGTGGATTTCGACCGTGATGCGGACGCTACGGGAGATACATCTCAGGATGCACTCAATGGTTCAATTGTTGCGGCTGCCGTGTCGATTGCCCATGCAAGTGGCGCGGGGTTGATATTCGTTCACGCCTGGCAGGCGCCTGCTGAGGGTTTGCTGCAACGTGCGGCACCGGGTGTGTCCTCTAGCGAGCTGGCGCAGTATGTCCGCGAGGTCGAGCGCTGGCATCATGCCGCCCTCGACACGTTTGTGGGCGCCGCACGTCGCGACGCGGGTACGAAGGTTTCGCACATGTCTTCGGCTCTGCTTCAGGGTGATGCCGATGAAGCCATTGCCCGGTACGTAAACGAGCGCCGCCCTATTGCGCTGGTCATGGGGACGATCGGACGTACGGGCATCCCCGGTGTCATCATTGGCAATACCGCCGAGGACATTCTGATTGCCATTGACGGATCAGTGCTGGCGGTGAAGCCACCCGGGTTTGAAAGTCCGCTTCACCTTGACTGAGGGCTGCGTCAGACAGCAGCAGCCTGATAGCACGCCTGATTGATGGCGCGTTTGGCGTCGAGTTCGGATGCCTCATAGGCACCGCCGACCAGGGACGCATTCACGCCTGCGTCCTTCAATTCATCATAGAGGTCACGCAGCGGCTCCTGACCAGCGCAGACGATGACAGTGTCAACGTCCAGCGAGTGTGGTTCATTGCCGATGAGGACATGCAGACCGTCATCATCGAGACGAATGTACTCCACGCCGTTCATCATCTGCACGCCACGACGGTGCAGCGTGAGGCGATGGGTCCAGCCGGTGGTCTTGCCAAGACCCTTGCCGACGCCCGTTGTCTTGCGCTGCATGAGATAGACCGTGCGGTCGGACTTCGCGACGACAGGCTCTACGCCCGTCACGCCACCACGGGGATGGTTCTTGAAATCAACGCCCCATTCCCTGGCGAACAGATCAATATCAAGGGCAGACGACTTGCCTTCGTGGGTGATGAGTTCCGCGACGTCAAATCCAATGCCGCCGGCGCCCATGATGGCGACATTCTTGCCGACAGGTTTTTTGCCGGTAATGGCGTCGATGTAACCGATGGCTTTGGGGTGATCGATGCCGGGCATGTCCGGGGTGCGCGGTTTGATGCCGGTGGCGATGATGACATCGTCATAGCCTTCGTTCTGCAGCATGCCTGCGGAGACGCGGGTGTTGAGGCGCAGGTCAATGCCGTATTTTTCAATCATCCGACCGTAGTAGCGGAGCGTTTCGTAAAACTCTTCTTTGCCGGGAATGCGCTTGGCGAGATTGAACTGGCCGCCGATCTCAGAAGCTGAATCATACAGCGTGACGTCATGGCCGCGCTGGGCAGCCACGTCCGCATAGGCGAGACCAGCAGGACCAGCGCCAATGACGGCGATCTTCTTTTTCTCTTTCGCGGGCAAGTAGGTCAGCTTGGTTTCGTGGCAGGCGCGCGGGTTGACCAGGCAACTGACTTCCTGGTTGCCGCCGAAAGTGTGGTCGAGGCAGGCCTGGTTACATCCAATGCAGGTGTTGATCTCATCGACACGGCCTTCGCGGGCTTTGCGCACAAGATCGGCGTCCGCAAGCATCGGGCGCGCCATGGAGACAATATCCGCGTGGCCGTCTGCCAGCACCTGCTCGGCAACGTCCGGCATGTTGATGCGGTTGCTGGTGATGCAGGGGATGTTGACCTCTTTGCGCAGGCGCCCCGTGACGCTGGCAAAGGCTGCCCGCGGCACCATGGTGGCGATGGTCGGTACGGCTGACTCGTGCCAGGTGAAGTGGGTGCTGATGATGTTGACGCCCAACTCTTCAAGACGCTTGGCAAGCGTCACGATCTCGTCCCACGACATGCCGCCCTGCAGCATGTCCATGGCGGCAATGCGGAAGATGACGATGAAGTTTTCGCCAACAGCTTCACGGATGCGGCGGACAACCTCGAGCGGGAAGCGCATGCGGTTCTCGTAAGAGCCGCCCCATTGGTCGGTGCGCAAATTGGTCTTTTCAACAAGGAACGTGCTGAGCAGGTAGCCAGCCGACCCAATGATTTCCACGCCGTCATAGCCCGCTTCCTGAGCGCGGGCGGCGCAATTGGCGAAATCCGACAGCTGCTTTTCGATACCTGCGTCGTCCAGTTCGTTGGGCACGAAGCGGGCGATGCGGGACCGCACAGGCGAGGGCGCAACACAGCCTTCGTGGGGCGAGAGCGGCCCTGAGTGAAGGATCTGCATGCAGATTTTCACGTCCGGGTCTGCCGCGTGCACGGCGTCTGTAATGATCTTGTGCTGGGCTGCTTCTTCGGCGGTCGCAAGCTTGGCGCCAAGGCCGCCTTCTTCATTGGGGGAGATGCCGCCGGTGATGATCATGCCGACGCCGCCGGCTGCACGCTCGGCGTAGTAGGCGGCCATGCGCTCAAAACCGTCTTCTGCTTCTTCCAGGCCGGTGTGCATGGAGCCCATGAGGGCGCGGTTCTTGATTTTGGTGTGGCCAAGATCAAGGGGTGAGAAGAGGCGCGAGAATTGCTTCTCGCCTGGTGCGGCTTGGGTGGCGGCGGACATGGCGGTGGCTCCCTGGAGGTCGTCGGTAGGCGTGTTGTTGGTGGCGGCTTTGTGCCGACTTAGCTCATCTTGAACTTGATGGGGACAGATTTAGGTCCGCACACAAAGTTGGCCAGCATGCGGGTGGGTTCTCCATCCAGTTCAACGCTGTCGAGACGTGGCAGCAGCTCTTCCCACAGGGCACGCATTTCCATGCGAGCCAGATGCTGACCCAGGCAGACATGGGCGCCATGGCCAAAAGCGATGTGGCGGTTGGGCTGACGGTTGACCTTGAATTCAAACGGATCGTCGAAAACGTCTTCGTCACGATTGCCGGACTGATAACAAAGCATCATCCAGTCACCCTTCTTGATCTCCTGACCACCAAGAACCGTGTCCTGGGTGGCGGAGCGCATGAAGTGCTTTACGGGTGTCACCCAGCGGATGGATTCTTCAACGAGGAGCGGGATGAGCTTGGGGTCATTCTTGACCTGCAGGAATTTCTGCCGGTCCTTGGCAAGTTCCCACATGGTGCCAGCAGTGGTGCCGGACGTGGTGTCATGGCCTGCGGTGGCAACGATGATGTAGTAGCCCATGGCTTCAAAGATGCCGATTGCCTCGCCATTGACCTTGCCATTGGCAATCACACTGGCAATGTCCGCACGCGGTGTCTTGCGGCGATCTTCGGTTACCGCAGTGAAGTACTCGACGAATTCGGCAACGGTGCCAGACAGGGCGGCCAGTGCTTCCTTCGGGTCGTCGCGCTCCTTGCCGGTGCGGTTGAGTTCGGGGTCTGCCGCACCAAACAACTCCTGGGTGAGCTTCAGCATCTTGGGTTCATCGGATTGCGGGACGCCCAGCAGTTCCATGATGACATGGAGCGGATAAAGGAAGGCGACGTCTTTCGCGAAGTCGCACCGGCCATCGTTCTTGCGGCCGAGTTCTTCCATGTGGTCCACAAAGCTTTTTGCAATCTTGCGGACCTGGACTTCAAGAGCCTTGAGCTCCTGGGGCATGAAATTGGCCGCCGTGATGCCGCGATAATTTTTGTGGTCCGGGTTGTCCATCTGAACCAGGGAGCGGATCAGGTGCGGCGACCCGCCCATCATTTCACGCACGGCAGTATCGGTGTTTGCATCTACCAGCGTCGTGGACTTATCGCCGTTGTGGAAGACCTCGTTGTTGCGTTCGACTTCCACAATGTCCTTGTGTTTTGTCACGACCCAGAACGGCTCAAAGCCCTGTGGCCCTGCAACACCAAGAGGTGTGTCCTTACGCAGCTTTGCAAATGCCTCATCAATCGCGTTCCCGTCAGCGTAGGAACGGGGGTCCACGACCGTGATGGCAATGTCATCGGGAATATTTGGATCGATCATCTAGCTGCTTCTCCCTTTTTGGACCGTAGTCCAATTTGTTTTGCAGATGATGGCGGCGGTGGCGTGCGGTATCAACTGGAATCCCTTGTTTCTCCCGGGTTTCTGAGGGGTTTCTCGTTGTTTTTCGCCGGGGCATGCGGTTGACGTAGGGTCAACCTTTCTCGGGTGGCCCGTGTTTTGGTTCTTGCGCGGTGCAGCAATGTGGCGTTACAAGCCGCTCGACCATCGGTTCGCTGGAAACAGCGACGAAAAGGGAATGCGGTGCGGACAGATATTGTCCAAATCCGCGGCTGCCCCCGCAACTGTGAGCGGTGAGCGCTTTGGCCATTATGCCACTGATGCAGAAATGCATTGGGAAGGCGGCTGCAAGTGCGATGACCCGTGAGCCAGGAGACCTGCCGATGCGAGCATCGCCTTAAGGCGTCGTGCGGTGGGCGCGATCCTTGCGGGAAACCGCTTTGGCGACTGCGTTTTTGTAAACGTGGCGCTGGGGCTGGTGGAATGTACTCCTCGCATACCTCCTTCCAGATTGCCGTCATGCGCATCATTGGGCTTTGCCCCATGTCGCGTGTGATTTGAACCAGGGGGTGGGGCATATGAAGCTCACCAGACATCTGTGCGCAAGCGCAGCAATTGCAGCGCTTGGCGCTGCAGTATTCGCGCAGCCCGTTGCTGCTCAGGAAGTTGCAACCAGTGCATTTGAATTGCCGCCTGTGGTCTCGACGGCCAGCCGGTTGAGCGCGGGTCTGACTTCATCGTCGGTCACGATTGTGGATCGGGCGGCGATTGACCGTCATCCTGGCCAAACGCTGCCTGAAATTCTTGCGACCGAAGCGGGCCTGCATGTTCGGGATATTTTCGGCAGTGGCAACTCGTCGGCGGTTGTCGATATTCGGGGCTTTGGCGAACAGGCGACGCAGAACGTGCTCGTTCTCGTCGATGGTCGGCGGATCAATGATCTTGATCTATCCGGTGTGCAGTTCGCGCTTGTATCTCGCAGTTCCATTCAACACATTGAAGTGCTGCGCGGGTCTGCAGCATCGGTGTTGTATGGCGAGGGCGCTGTGGGCGGTGCCATCAATATCGTTACTCAGGGCGGGCCAAAGAAAACCGGTGTCTCCGTCACCGGGACAGTTGGCAGCTTCGGCTATCGCCGCGCGCGGGGCATCTTTCAGTGGGGCGGTGAGCAGGCACATATTGCGCTTACGGCTGACACCACCGAAAGCGACGGGTATCGCCGCAACAACCAACTGACGCGTCACATCTATTCTGCGACCATCAGTGGAGATATCGGCTATACGGCCTACCGTCTTGGGGCGACCTACAACACAGAAGAGCTGGGTCTGCCTGGCAATCGTATTGTCAATTTGCCAGCGGGAATCAATCTGGTTGAGTCCAATCCACGTGGTGCACAGAACCCCCTGGATTTTGCGGAAGAACGCGGTGTGCGTTTTGAAGCTGGCATCGAGCAGCAATTGACCGACGGTCTGAAACTCACAGTGGACACTGCCTATCGTCGCAGCCTGACCTCAAGTGACTTCATTGGGGCCTTCACGCTGGATGATCGGGCACTGTCGACTGCGAGTATCAGCCCGCGGATCAGCTACAATGGTGAGATTGGCGGCCATGCCGTGAATTTCATTGGCGGCATTGATGCGTCCCACACCACTGCTGAAGTGGAACGCCGTTTTATCGGGTTTGCCGGCGGAGCGGAATTCGATGGCTGGCAGTCTTCCGTTTCGCTTTATGGTCAGGCTGATGTTGCGTTGACGGAAACCTTGACGCTGGACGCCGGTGTTCGCGCCATTCGTACGGGTTTGATGTTGGAATCACCCCAGAACCCACAAGCACGTGTCCGCAAAAATGAAACGGATCTGGCAGCCAATCTTGGTCTGGCCTTCGACGTGACGGACGCGGTTGAGGTCTTTGTGCGTGGCGGCCGTGCCGTTCGTGTGCCAACCATTGATGAGCGGGTCGGGACGCAGGTAAATCCGCTGACATTCCTGCCGGTGACATTTGGCCTCAAGACACAGACATCATGGGACATGGAAGCGGGAACGGAGTTCTCCGTGGGTCCCGTCGATGCACGTGTTTCGATTTTCGAGATGAACGTGCGTGACCAGATTGCCTTCACGCCGGGTGCCATTACCGGGTTTGGCTTCAACACCAATCTCGACAAGACACGCCGCCGTGGCATTGAAGCGGAAGCAGTGGCTGACGTGGGTGCCGGCTTCAGCGTTACACCGCGCGTGAACTGGATGCGGGCTGAATTCACGGAAGGCCCGTTTAACGGCAATCAGGTGCCTGTCGTGCCAAACCTGACCGCCGGCCTTGGCGTGGCGTGGACGGGAGACAACATCTGGGCCAACGCCAACTGGCGGTATGTCAGTGATCAGCGCATGATCAACGATCAGGAACAGCTTTTCCCGGAGATACCGTCATATGACCTGCTGGACATCGCAGCTGGCGGTACCATCGGAAAAGTGTCGATCAGTGGTGAGCTGCGCAATGTACTTGATGAGAGCTATTTCTCCAGCTCTGTGGGGTCGGACACCAACGCAAACCTCTACGGGGCTTTCCCGCAGCCGGGGCGGGCGTTCTATCTGGAAGCGTCGGTTGATTTCTAGGTCATCATTCTCACGACTGGCACGTCGAGTGCTGTTGGCCGGGGCGGCGTTTGCTGCCCCGGCTTTTGTCGTTCCCCAGGGGGCGATTGCGGCAGATCTGCCGCAGCGTATTGTTTCTATAAATCTGTGTACGGATCAGCTTCTGCTGGCTCTTGATCTGAAGGAGCAACTTGCGGCTGTCTCCTTTCTGGCGCGTGACCAAGACCTGTCGGTCATGTGGCGGGAGGCGCAGCAGGTCCCCATCACGCAGGCGTCGCTTGAAGGCATCTTGACCCTTCAACCAGATATGGTGATTGCGGGGGCTTTCGGGCATTCGAGACTTCTGGGTCATATCGAGCGATTGGGAATTGATGTCGTGCGGGTGGCTGACCCTGTATCGCTGACTGACATTCGGCAGACATATCTTGATGTGGGTGCCCGTGTGGGCGCGTCAGAGGTTGCTGAACAAATTGCGGCCGAGATCGATGACCTACTTGGCGCATCTGCTCGCGTTAGTGATGTCAGCGCGCTTATTCTGTCGCCGGGCCTGCTGGTCCATGCGGATGGCATGCTGGGCAGTTCTGTTTTGACGCATGCAGGGTATCGAAATGATTCGGGAGGACAGACATATCTTTCGCTTGAGCAACTTGCCCTGTCTCCACCGGATGTGCTGCTGATTGCCGAACGGCCGAACGCTGCGCCATCGCAGGCGGGCAAGCTGTTTGCGCACCCGGCGCTTCAACACGCCAGCCGGATCAAACGCGTGCCGCCATCAGCACTTATCTGTGGCACCACTGAAACGGCGCGTTTGGCTGCTGCCCTGGCGGATGATCTGCGGCTGGAGGTTGGCCAATGAGCCAACGCCTCGTCATAACGGCTGCGATGCTTGTATTGCTTCTGGCATTTGTCTTTGTGTCTCTTGGTGCAGGGCCGGCTGGAAACCTGTTCTTGTCAGAAGATGGGATGAGCGAAGGGGCGCAGTTGATTTTCTGGGAACTGCGGGTGCCGCGTACGCTTCTGGCGGTTCTTGCCGGGGGCGTGTTGGGACTTGCGGGCGCGGCATTGCAGGGCCTGCTGCGCAATCCTCTCGCGGACCCGGGGCTGCTTGGCATTTCAGGCGCAGGGGCGCTTGGCGGTGTCGGCGCGCTTTACTTTGGTATTGCGTCCGCCTCGGTTGTTGCCATGCCAGTGGCTGGGCTTGCCGCTGCCAGTCTGGCCATTATTGGCCTGCTGCTGTTGTCCGGCAGGCGGCCACCTCCTGCAACGCTTATTCTTGCAGGGCTTGCCATCAACGCGCTGGTGGGTGCATTGACCTGGTTGGCTCTTGCTCTCGCGCCAAGCCCCTTTGCGGCGGCGGAAGCTCTGACATGGCTGATGGGCACGCTGGATGCAGCCTCCCTGCAGGATGTCTGGCTGGTGGCGCCATTTGCGGTTGTATCGGCCCTGTTTCTCTTGCCGCTGTCGCGCGGCCTTGATGCGCTGGCGCTGGGGGATGAGACGGCGACCACGCTTGGGGCGCGACCTGAGCGTGTGCGGCTTCTGGTTGTCGCCGGTGTGGCTGCGGGGACTGGTGCTGTCGGGGCGGTGATAGGGGCGTTGGCTTTTGTGGGGCTGGTCGTGCCGCATGCGCTTCGGCCGTTGGTCGGTGTGCGGCCTGGTGCGTTGCTGCTGCCGTCGATGATCGGCGGTGCCATTCTCACTCTGGCGGCCGATCTGGTATTGCGGGTCGGTCTGGCAGATGTGCGTCTGCAGCTTGGCGTTCTCACATCGCTTCTTGGTGCCCCTGTGTTCCTCTGGCTCGTCATGCGCGTGCGTTTCGCCGCCGGTGGTGGAGGGCAGGGCATATGATGCGCGCAGTCGATCTTTGCGTCAGCTATGGGCCCAACACGGTCCTGGATCGGGTTTCGGTCAGTGTATCCGGTGGTGAGCTTGTGGGCATTCTGGGTGCCAACGGCGCGGGCAAGTCGACATTGCTTCGGTGCCTCGCCGGCGCTGCTGCGCTCAACGCCGGGCAGATTGCCATCGGGGCTGATGACTTTTGTGATCTGAAACCCGAAGCACGGGCACGCCGCGTTGGGTATCTGCCGCAACGACCGCGGGTCGAGTGGCCGATGCCGGTTGAGGAAGTGGCCGCGCTCGGGCGCCTGCCACACCAGCCGTGGTGGCAGGGCGTTGATGCAACAGCCAGGTCCCCGGAAGTTGTTGCGGCTCTGGATGCGTGTGACGTGGCACACTTTGCAACGCGCACAGTTGATACGTTGTCGGGTGGTGAATTCGCGCGGGTCATGATGGCGCGGCTGCTTGCGGGTCAGCACGAGGTGTTGATTGCCGATGAACCGATTTCTGACCTTGATCCGCCCCATCGGGTGGATGTGATGAACATTCTCAAAAGTGAAACACGCAAAGGCCGTGCGGCGCTTGTGGCTTTGCATGATCTGTCGTTGGCAGACCGCTATTGCGACCGGGTGGTGGTGCTTCATCATGGATGTGTCATTGCCCAAGGGCGCCCGAGTACTATCCTTGAGGCCGGGGTGCTGTCGCGCGCCTTTGATGCGTCCTGCCGCGTTACCCGCAGTGACGGACAATTGATTGCGGCATTTGACGGGTCACGGTCTGGAGCAGAGGCTTGAACAGGGAAGCAGATACATGGTGCGTTTGACATCAATCACGACCAAGGGCGGCGATAAAGGCCAGACGAGCCTGGCTGACGGAAGCCGCGTGGCCAAGTTTGACCCCCGCATTGTGGCGCAGGGCAGCGTGGACGAACTCAACGCGGCAATCGGTATTGCCGTGCTGCATGCGAGCGATGAAGTGCGCACCATGCTGACCCGCATCCAAAATGACCTGTTTGATCTGGGCTCTGACATCACCATTCCCGAGGCGGTGAAAACGGAAACGTCACTGCGGATTACCGATGCGCATGTGACAGCGCTGGAGGCAGATGTGGAGTCGGTGAATGGGCGGCTTGAGCCGTTGTCGTCATTTGTTCTGCCGGGCGGTTCGGCATCATCGGCCTATCTGCATCTGGCGCGCACGATTGCACGGCGTGCGGAACGCGATGTCTGGGCGCTGGCGGAACATGCCGAGATCAACGTGCTCATGGGCACCTATCTCAATCGACTGAGCGATCTGTTGTTCGTGCTTGGCCGCGACGCCAATGATGGCGGCAAGAGCGACGTTTTGTGGGTGCCTGGAGCAACGAAATAGGGTGCTGAAACGACGCCTTGAATTGATATAAAGAAACCTTTATGTCCTTATGCCTTGCCGTCCTGCGGAAAATCGTGTTTTTCGCAGTTTCTCGGCGTTTTTGGCTCGAAGGACCGTGGTTTTATGACTCGCGAAGACCGGCAGATTGCCCTGCAGGAGACATTGAAGTCCCGCATTATGGTGCTGGATGGCGCCATGGGCACCATGATCCAGAAGCACAAATTCGGCGAGGACGAGTATCGCGGCGAGCGCTTCAAGGACTGGGAGCGACCGCTTCAGGGCAATAATGACCTGCTTGTGCTGACGCAGCCCGATGCCATTCGCGATATCCACACGGAATATCTTGAAGCCGGCGCCGACTTTGCTGAAACCAACACCTTTTCATCAACGACCATCGCCCAGGCCGACTACGGCATGGAAGATCTGGCGTATGAGATGAATGTTGCTGCTGCCAAACTGGCGCGCGAAGCCTGCGATGCCATGGCGACTTCCGACCGGCAGCGCTTTGTTGCAGGCGCCCTGGGCCCAACCAACCGGACGGCCTCGCTGTCACCGGACGTGAACGACCCCGGCGCGCGCAACGTGACCTATGACGAGCTTCGCGTTGCCTACAAGGAAGCAACCAAGGGTCTGATTGAAGGCGGCACGGATGTGCTTCTGGTGGAAACCATCTTTGATACGCTCAACGCCAAGGCTGCGCTCTTTGCGATTGATGAAGTGTTTGAAGAGGTTGGCTTCAAACTGCCGGTGATGATTTCCGGCACGATTACAGATCGTTCCGGTCGCACACTGTCGGGCCAGACGACCGAAGCGTTCTGGTATTCCGTGCGCCATTCGCGCCCGCTGTCTGTTGGGCTGAACTGCGCCCTTGGCGCTGATCTGATGCGCCCGTTTGTGGCCGAGCTGTCCCGTGTGGCTGACGTGCCGGTCAGTGTGTATCCCAATGCAGGCTTGCCGAACGAATTTGGTGAGTATGACGAAACACCCGAACAAATGGCCGAAGCGCTTGGCCAGTGGGCGGATGATGGTCTGTTTAATATTGTAGGTGGGTGCTGCGGCACAACGCCGGATCACATTGGTGCCATCGCCAAGGCTGTGGAAGGGAAGGCCCCTCGCGCCATTCCGACTATAGATACACGCATTCGATTGTCAGGCCTTGAGCCGTTTACTGCGGCAGCATCTGCCGGAAAGGCTGCCGCGGAATGACTGAAGAAGCGCAAGCAGGCGAAGAGCGGGCCGGCGGCTCGTTTATCAATATCGGTGAACGGACCAATGTGACGGGGTCAGCCAAGTTCAAGAAACTCATCATCGATGGGGATTTTGACGCGGCCCTTGATGTGGCACGCGACCAGGTTGAGGGCGGGGCTCAGGTCATCGACATCAACATGGATGAAGCCATGCTGGATTCAGAAGCGGCCATGGTGCGCTTCTTGAACCTTGTGGCATCAGAACCAGACATTGCCCGCGTTCCTGTGATGATTGACTCCTCCAAGTGGGACATCATCGAAAGCGGGCTCAAATGCACGCAGGGCAAGGCGATCGTGAATTCGATCTCGCTCAAGGAAGGTCATGAGCCTTTTGTCGAGCACGCCAAGAAGATCCGGCGCTATGGTGCCGCGGCTGTGGTCATGGCGTTTGACGAAGATGGTCAGGCGGATGTGGCAGATCGCAAGTTTGAAATCTGCAAGCGCTCGTACGACGTGCTGGTAAATGAAGTTGGCTTCCCGCCGGAAGACATCATCTTTGACCCCAACATTTTTGCTGTCGCGACAGGCATCGAAGAACACAACAATTATGCCGTTGAGTTTTTTGAGGCGACGAAACGCATTCGTGCGGAGTTGCCGTTCTGCCATGTGTCTGGCGGTCTCTCCAACGTGTCGTTCTCGTTCCGCGGCAACAATGCCGTACGTGAAGCGATGCATGCCGTGTTTCTCTATCACGCCATTCCTGCAGGCATGGACATGGGTATCGTCAATCCAGCGTCTTTGACGGTCTATGACGAAATCCCTGAGGAGCTTCGCGAGCATGTTGAGGATGTGATCCTCAATCGACGTGAGGACGCTACCGACCGCCTTCTGGAAATTGCTGACAAGTACAAAGGCGGCGGCGCGACGGCGAAAGTAAAGGACCTGACCTGGCGCGAAGGCGACGTGCAGGCGCGTCTCACCCATGCACTC
>NZ_HG966617.1:1763116-1768440 GCF_000689395.1 Candidatus Phaeomarinobacter ectocarpi | reverse complement strand
CCGCACCGGGTGATTTTGGTGAGGCGGCAGGGCCAAGCGCGGTAGTATCCCGCACGGCATGTATCCAGTCCTGAGAGTTTGCAGGACGACAAGCGATAAAGGCGCGATTAGAGCGTGGCAAAAGACGTAGCGAAAAAGAAGAAGACCGGGCCGCTGGAGTTTGCCCAGCAGGTGCGGTCTGAGACGTCTAAGGTGACATGGCCGACCCGCCGTGAGACCGCGATCACGACTGTCATGGTTTTCATCATGGTCGCACTTGCTTCCATTTTCTTCTTTATTGCCGACCAGATTTTGAGCTGGGGCGTGCAGCTGCTGTTGAACCTCAGCCTCTAGTCTGAGCGTCGCGGCAAGAGAAACACCGGTCTTCCCGAAATTGGGGCAGGACCACCAAACAAGGATATCCGCGCACATGGCGCATCGTTGGTACATCGTTCACAGTTACTCCAACTTCGAAAAGAAGGTGGCGGAGAGCATCAAGGAACAGGCTGTTCAGCAGGGCCTCGAGGATTGCTTTGAGGAAGTGCTGGTGCCGACTGAGGAAGTGGTGGAAGTCCGCCGCGGTCAGAAGGTCAACACCGAGCGCAAGTTCTTCCCGGGCTACGTGCTGGTGAAAATGGATCTCACGGACGAAGCCTTCCACTTGGTGAAGAACACGCCAAAGGTCACAGGTTTTCTTGGATCTGAGTCCAAGCCGCAGCCAGTCAGTCAGGCTGAGGTCGACCGCATCGTGAACCAGGTTCAGGAAGGCGTGGATCGTCCCAAACCCTCGATCTCTTTCGAGATTGGCGAGCAGGTTCGTGTGGTCGATGGCCCATTTGCATCGTTCACAGGCCTCGTTGAGGAAGTCGATGAGGAGGCCACGCGTCTCAAGGTTGCCGTGTCAATCTTTGGTCGTCCGACCCCCGTTGAACTTGAATACGCTCAGGTAGACAAAACCTAGCGATTTGCGGCTGACTGAAAAATCTGTCAGCCCTCTAGTAATTCCAAGGGCTTTGGGGTATTTCCTGCGGCCTTGGATGAAGCGCCTCGCTCCTGACCGGGTTGCCGGACATGGATTGGGGCGTTTTCACGTTGAGACTTTGTGGGAGGCACAGCCAGTGCCGCACCACAATCCTTCGAAGTAAAAAGTCAGGTTTTCTCTCACTTTTGAGGGGCCTGGAAGGAGCAATAATGGCGAAGAAGATTATCGGGTACCTGAAACTTCAGGTACCGGCAGGGGCGGCCAATCCGTCACCTCCCATTGGCCCGGCGCTGGGTCAGCGTGGTCTGAACATCATGGAATTCTGCAAGGCGTTCAACGCCAAGACGCAGGGCATGGAAAACGGCATGCCTGTCCCGACGATCATTACGATCTATCAGGACAAGTCCTTCACGTTCATCACGAAGAAGCCACCGGCAAGCTACTACCTGAAGAAAGCCGCCAAGCTGAACAAGGGCTCACAGAAGCCCGGTACAGACGTGGCAGGCAAGGTCACCATGAAGCAGGTCCGCGAGATTGCGGAAGAAAAGCTTGTTGACCTCAACGCAAACGACATTGACGCCGCAGCCCTGATTATTGCTGGCTCTGCGCGCTCCATGGGTATCGAGGTGGTGGGCTAAGTCATGGCAAAAGCAGGCAAGAAGATTACCGCTTCACGCGAAGGAATTGATCGCAAGAAGCTCTACACCCTCGATGAAGCTGTTCAGCTCATCAAGGACGGTGCCAAATCAAAGTTTGATGAGACTGTTGAAGTCGCCATGAACCTTGGTGTTGATCCGCGTCACGCTGACCAGATGGTCCGCGGCGTATGCACACTTCCCAATGGCTCAGGCCGTGGTGCCCGTGTTGCTGTGTTCGCCAAGGGCGACAAAGCAGATGAAGCCAAGGCAGCCGGTGCTGATATCGTCGGTGCTGAAGACCTGATGGAAGAAGTGCAGGGCGGCAAGATCGACTTTGACAAGTGCATTGCGACGCCAGACATGATGCCGCTCGTCGGTCGTCTGGGCAAAGTGCTTGGTCCGCGCAACCTGATGCCGAACCCCAAGGTTGGCACGGTGACACCTGATGTTGCTGAAGCTGTGAAAGCAGCCAAGGGCGGTGCTGTTGAGTTCCGCGTCGAGAAGGCCGGTGTGTTGCAGGCGGGTGTTGGCAAAGCCAGCTTCTCTGCTGAACAGATCAGCCAGAATATTTCGGCGTTTGTCGACTCTGTGCAGAAGGCCAAGCCTTCTGGTGCCAAGGGCAACTACATCAAGCGCGTCAGCATCAGCTCGACAATGGGCCCTGGTGTAAAGATTGACCCTTCAAGCCTTTCGTCTGAAGGCTAAGGAATAGAGCGCATCTCATTGGATGCGTTACGAAATTCACTCTCGCCGGCATGGCTGGCGGGAGGGATGAGGCCGGGAAACCGGCCTTGCCCTGTCCGTGACTGCGGGTGTCCGAGGGAATTTTTCCGGAGGACTTAATGACCGCCTGCATTAGACGGGACGACCCGATTTCGGGCCGCTTCTGGCCGATGTTGTGTGAGGGGAGCAATCCCCAGCATTGGCGGACAGGCAATTGAGCGTCGTGACCCAGCTTTGCTGGATTGCGGCTATTGCCACCGGGCTTTGTTCGTTTGCAGGACGTCCTGCAGCGGCGCGAAGCCCAAAAGTTGGAGTAGAGCCACGTGGAACGCGCTGAAAAAGATGCGCTCGTCTCGACCCTGAACGGTGTCTTCAGTGACGCCGGTGTGGTCGTGGTGACCCACTATTCGGGCCTTAACGTTGCGGAGCTTTCTGAGCTTCGTCGCGATATGGCTGAAGCTGGTGCGAGTTTTCGGGTAACGAAAAACCGTCTGGCAAAACGTGCTCTGGAAAGTACGTCAGCATCCGAGATCACTGATCTGTTTACTGGCCCAACTGCAATCGGTGTCTCTGATGACCCGGTTGCAGCACCACGGATCCTCGCGAAGTTCGCAAAGGCTAATGAGAAGCTCATTATCCGCGGCGGCATCATGGGCGATACCGTGCTTGACGAGACTGGCATCAAGGCACTTGCCGACCTGCCATCCCTCGACGAGCTCCGGGGCAAGATTGTGGGAATGCTCAACACGCCCGCAACCCGTATCGCAGGCGTGCTCGCAGCACCCGGCGGCCAGGTTGCTCGCGTTATTGCAGCCAAAGCAGAACAGGGGGATGCCGCCTAGAGCATCCGCTCACAGGCAGTCATTCACTCATCACATACCTACCGTCAGAAGCGGTATTACGAAGCTAAGGAATTACGAAAAATGGCAAATCTCGAGCAGATCGTTGACGACCTGTCAGCACTGACCGTCCTGGAAGCCGCTGAGCTTTCAAAGATGCTTGAAGAAAAGTGGGGCGTTTCCGCCGCAGCACCTGTTGCAGTTGCAGCAGCCGGTGGCGCAGCCGCTGGTGGCGAAGCCGCTGAAGAAAAGACAGAGTTCTCTGTCGTTCTGACAGGCGCTGGCGACAAGAAGATCAACGTCATCAAGGAAGTCCGCACCATCACTGGTCTGGGCCTGAAGGAAGCCAAAGAGCTTGTTGAAGGTGCACCTAAAGAAGTGAAGGCAGACGTTCCAAAGGCGGAAGCCGAAGAAATGAAGAAGAAGCTGGAAGAAGCCGGCGCATCTGTCGAACTCAAGTAGTTCGAAGATATTCTTCTTGGGTGAGGAGGCGTCCTTTTGGGCACCCCCTTGCTAAGCCCTCTTGCTATGAGGGGCGGGGAAGGCCATATTCGGTCTTACCCATATACATCGAGTGGCGATGCGCTGGTTCCGTCTCATAGCGGGGCTGGCGCATGCGTCGCTTTTGCGCATGCCGGGTTACGGGAATACAGGGGAAACCCTGACGAATTGGACCTGTCAGCGCGTGGTGAACCGGACTCCAAGTCCGTCTATGCCGACCCTCAATTCGTGGCATCCGCTTGCTGGATGCCATGCCCCTGATTCGCTTATGTGCGAGGACACTTGATGTCGCAGTCCTTTACTGGCCGCAAACGTATCCGCAAATTTTTTGGTCACATCCCCGAAGTGACTAAAATGCCGAACCTCATCGAGGTTCAAAAACAGTCATATGACCATTTCCTGCTGACCGACCCGGCTGATCGCAAGCCGGATGAGGGCCTTGAGGCGGTATTCCGCTCGGTCTTCCCGATCTCTGATTATGCAGAGACGTCGACGCTGGAATTCGTGTCGTACTCTTTTGAAGATCCCAAATACGACACTGAAGAGTGCCAGCAGCGCAGCATGACCTACGCTGCGCCTTTGAAAGTGACGCTCCGTCTCATCGTGTTTGATGTCGACGAAGATACCGGCGCCAAGTCCGTCAAGGACATCAAGGAGCAGGACGTCTATATGGGCGACATGCCGCTGATGACGGAGAACGGTACGTTCATCGTCAACGGCACCGAGCGCGTGATCGTGTCCCAGATGCACCGTTCGCCCGGCGTGTTCTTTGACCACGACAAGGGCAAGACGCATTCATCTGGCAAGCTGCTGTTTGCTGCGCGCGTTATCCCGTATCGCGGTTCCTGGCTCGACTTCGAGTTTGACGCCAAGGACATCGTGCATTGCCGCATTGACCGTCGCCGAAAAATTCCGGCGACGACGCTCCTCTATGCGCTCGGCATGGACAGCGAGCAGATCCTTGATCTGTTCTACGGCAAGATTGCCTACAAGAAGACCAAGGATGGCTGGAAGACGCCGTTCAACCCGGAAGGCATGCGCGGCATCAAGCCGGCAGTTGACCTGGTCGACGCGAAGACTGGCGACGTTGTCATTGAAGCAGGGCGCAAAATCACGCCTCGCCTTGGCAAGAAGCTTCTCGAAGAAGGCGTCAAAGAGCTGCTGATGCAGCCTGAAAATCTCATCGGGCAGTTCATTGCTACTGAGATGATCAACGAAGAGACCGGCGAAATCTTTGCTGAAGCCGGCGAAGAAATCACCGAAGAACTGTTCGAAACGTTTGCCGAAGCTGGCATCAAAGCCATCGAAATTCTCGACATCGATCAGGTAAATGTGGGTGGTTACATCCGCAACACGCTGGCCGTGGACAAGGCAACCAACAAGGAGCAGGCGCTGGTCGACATCTACCGCGTGATGCGTCCCGGCGAGCCGCCAACCCCCGATACAGCTCAGGCTCTGTTCGACAGCCTGTTCTTTGACAGCGAACGCTACGATCTTTCTGCGGTTGGCCGCGTGAAGATGAACATGCGCCTTGATCTGGATGCAGAAGACACTGTTCGCGTCCTGCGTGGTGACGATATTCTGGCCGTGATCAAGACACTTGTTGATCTGCGCGATGGCCGTGGTGAAATCGACGACATTGATCACCTCGGCAACCGTCGT
>NZ_HG966617.1:1755769-1762730 GCF_000689395.1 Candidatus Phaeomarinobacter ectocarpi | reverse complement strand
TGTCGACATCGACACCGTAATGCCTCAGGACCTGATCAACGCCAAGCCGGTCGCGGCTGCGGTGCGTGAGTTCTTCGGGTCTTCGCAGCTGTCCCAGTTCATGGACCAGACCAACCCGCTGTCTGAGATTACCCATAAGCGTCGTCTCTCAGCGCTTGGGCCGGGCGGACTGACGCGTGAGCGTGCAGGCTTTGAGGTCCGTGACGTGCATCCGACCCACTATGGTCGTATCTGCCCGATTGAAACGCCGGAAGGCCCGAACATCGGTCTGATCAACTCGCTGGCTACCTACAGCCGGGTGAACAAATACGGCTTCATTGAAACGCCATACCGCAAGGTGAACGACGGCGTTGTGACGGATGAGGTTGTTTACCTTTCCGCCATGGAAGAAGGCCGCTACTCCATTGCCCAGGCGAACGTCGCCATTGAGGCTGATGGTACGTTTACGGATGAGTTGATTGCTGCCCGTCGCGCTGGCGACGTGCTGATGATGCCGCGTGAAGAAGTGGGCTTTGTGGATGTGTCGCCGCGCCAGCTGGTGTCGGTCGCCGCAGCCCTCATCCCGTTCCTCGAAAACGATGACGCCAACCGTGCGCTCATGGGATCAAACATGCAGCGCCAGGCTGTGCCGCTGGTAAAGGCCGATGCGCCTCTCGTCGGCACCGGCATGGAAAGCGTTGTTGCCCATGACTCTGGTGCTGCTGTCGCTGCCCGCCGTACAGGCGTTGTTGACCAGGTGGACGCCACCCGCATCGTGGTGCGGGCAACGGAAGAAACTGACAACTCCAAGTCAGGCGTGGACATCTACAACCTGCGCAAGTTCCAGCGGTCTAACCAGAACACCTGCATGAACCAGCGTCCGCTGGTGAAGGTAGGTGACCGGGTCAAAGTTGGCGACATAATGGCTGATGGTCCGTCTACGGATCTTGGTGAGCTTGCACTTGGCCGCAACGTGCTCGTCGCGTTCATGCCTTGGAACGGTTACAACTTTGAGGACTCCATCCTGATCTCCGAACGCATCGTGCGGGACGACGTATTCACGTCCATCCACATCGAAGAGTTCGAAGTTGCTGCCCGTGACACGAAGCTTGGACCGGAAGAAGTCACCCGTGACATTCCCAATGTCGGCGAGGAAGCACTACGCAACCTCGACGAGGCGGGCATTGTCTATATCGGTGCTGAAGTGCATCCGGGCGACATCCTCTGCGGCAAGATCACGCCGAAGGGTGAAAGCCCCATGACACCGGAAGAAAAACTTCTGCGTGCCATCTTCGGTGAGAAAGCCTCTGACGTTCGCGACACGTCTCTCAAGCTGCCTCCGGGTGTTGCGGGTACGGTCGTGGAAGTGCGCGTGTTCAACCGCCACGGTGTGGACAAGGACGAACGTGCGCTGGCGATCGAACGGGAAGAAATCGAACGTCTTGCAAAAGACCGCGATGACGAACTCGCGATCCTTGAACGCAACGTGTTTGGCCGCCTGGAAGAAATGCTGCTCAACAAGCAGGTTGCTTCCGGCCCCAACGACATGGCGCCTGACAGCAAGGTGACACCAGCTGTTCTTGAAGAACTCTCCAAGGGCCAGTGGTGGCAGATTGCTCTGAAGAACGACAAGGCTATGGCCGATGTCGAAGCTTTGAAGAAGCAGTATGACGACGGCAAGAAGCGCCTGGATGCGCGCTTTGAGGACAAGGTCGAGAAGCTGCAGCGTGGTGACGAACTGCCACCAGGCGTGATGAAGATGGTCAAGGTCTTCGTGGCTGTGAAGCGCAAGCTGCAGCCCGGTGACAAGATGGCCGGTCGTCACGGCAACAAGGGTGTGATCTCCAAGATCAACCCGATCGAAGACATGCCGTATCTGGAAGATGGTACCCATGTGGACATCGTGCTGAACCCGCTAGGTGTGCCGAGCCGCATGAATGTGGGCCAGATTCTGGAAACCCATATGGGGTGGGCCAGTGCCGGCCTTGGCAAGATGATCGGTGATGCTCTGGAGGCCTATCGGGCTGAAGGCAAGCTCATTGAACTCAAGAAGACGCTTGAGAATGTGTATGGCGATGAGCCGACACTGGATGAGCTTGATGACGATGGCCTGATCGAGCTTGGCACCAACCTTCAAAAGGGTGTTCCGATTGCAACGCCGGTGTTTGACGGCGCGCATGAAGGCGACGTTGTGGACATGCTTGAAAAAGCCGGTCTCGACGGGTCAGGGCAGTCAACATTGTATGACGGTCGTACAGGTGAACAGTTCGACCGTCCGGTGACGGTTGGTTACATCTACATGCTGAAGCTGCATCACCTTGTGGATGACAAGATCCACGCCCGGTCGATTGGACCGTACTCGCTTGTTACGCAGCAGCCGCTGGGTGGTAAGGCGCAGTTCGGTGGCCAGCGCTTTGGTGAAATGGAAGTGTGGGCCCTGCAGGCGTATGGCGCGGCATACACGCTCCAGGAAATGCTCACTGTGAAGTCAGATGACGTGGCTGGCCGTACCAAGGTGTATGAAGCCATCGTGCGTGGTGATGACACATTCGAAGCAGGCATTCCCGAAAGCTTCAACGTGCTTGTTAAGGAGATGCGGTCACTCGGCCTGAACGTCGAGCTGCAGACCACAAGTACCTAGGCGATAGCGACTTGCGGTTCGGACCTACGCAGGTCCGAACCGCCAAATCATTTTTTGTAGTCCTACCCTGGACCGGCTGAACATCAGGCGGGCAGGGGCACCCCTAAGAGGCGGTTCATGAACCAGGAAGTCCTCAGCAATATCTTCAACCCCTCAGGCGTCGCTGAGACGTTTGATGCGATCAAGATTTCGATCTCCTCTCCCGAGAAGATCCTGTCGTGGTCGTTTGGCGAGGTGAAGAAGCCCGAAACGATCAACTACCGCACGTTCAAGCCAGAGCGTGACGGTCTGTTCTGTGCGCGCATCTTTGGTCCGATCAAGGACTATGAGTGCCTGTGCGGGAAGTACAAGCGGATGAAGTACAAAGGCATCATCTGCGAAAAGTGCGGCGTGGAAGTCACGCTCTCAAAGGTCCGGCGTGAGCGCATGGGCCATATCGAGCTTGCAGCTCCTGTTGCCCACATCTGGTTCCTGAAGTCCCTGCCATCGCGCATTGGTCTTCTGCTGGATATGGCGCTCAAGGATCTAGAGCGCGTGCTCTACTTTGAAAGCTACATCGTCACTGAGCCCGGCCTGACACCGTTGAAGCTGCATCAGCTTTTGACGGAAGAAGAATATGCCGATGCGCAGGACGAGTTCGGCGAAGATGCCTTTACTGCGGGCATCGGTGCTGAAGCCATCCGCGACATGCTGATGACGCTTGATCTTGAAAAGACGGCAGCTGAGTTGCGCGTCGAGATTGCGGAAGCAACCACAGAGCTCAAACCCAAGAAGCTGGCCAAGCGCCTGAAGGTTGTTGAAGCCTTCATGGAGTCCGGCAACCGTCCTGAGTGGATGATCATGACTGTTGTTCCGGTCATCCCACCGGAACTTCGTCCGCTGGTGCCACTTGATGGTGGCCGCTTTGCCACCTCTGACCTCAATGACCTGTACCGTCGCGTGATCAACCGGAACAACCGGTTGAAGCGTCTGATGGAACTGCGTGCACCGGACATCATCATCCGGAATGAAAAGCGCATGCTGCAGGAAGCTGTGGATGCGCTGTTCGACAATGGCCGCCGTGGCCGCGTCATCACCGGTGCGAACAAGCGTCCGCTGAAGTCACTGTCAGACATGCTCAAGGGCAAGCAGGGCCGTTTCCGTCAGAACCTGCTTGGCAAGCGCGTGGACTACTCCGGCCGTTCGGTCATCGTGGTGGGTCCCGAGCTCAAGCTGCATCAGTGTGGTCTGCCCAAGAAGATGGCGCTTGAACTGTTCAAGCCGTTTATCTACTCGCGCCTTGAGGCCAAGGGTCTTGCGGCGACGATCAAGCAGGCGAAAAAACTGGTTGAAAAAGAAAAGCCGGAAGTGTGGGACATCCTCGAAGAGGTGATCCGCGAGCATCCGGTGATGCTCAACCGTGCGCCGACGCTTCACCGTCTTGGCATTCAGGCTTTTGAACCAACACTGATCGAAGGTAAGGCCATCCAGCTTCACCCGCTGGTCTGTGCTGCGTTCAATGCTGACTTTGATGGTGACCAGATGGCCGTTCACGTGCCGCTGTCGCTTGAAGCACAGCTCGAAGCACGTGTGCTGATGATGTCCACCAACAACATTCTGCACCCCGCTGATGGCACGCCCATTATCGTGCCGTCGCAGGATATTGTTCTTGGCCTCTACTACCTGTCGCTCGAAAAGGAAAACGAGCCGGGCGAGGGCATGATCTTCTCTGACGTGAAAGAGATCGAGCATGCACTTGATGCGGGCTCAGTTACCCTGCACGCCAAGGTTAAGGCCCGCTGGATCACCAAGGACGAGAATGGCGATGACGTCACCATGATCGTGGATACGACACCTGGTCGTATGCTGGTGGGTGACCTACTGCCGCGTAACCCGAACGTGCCGTATGACCTTGTGAACCAGCTTCTGACCAAGAAGGCGATCTCTGGTGTCATTGACGTTGTGTATCGTCACACAGGCCAGAAAGAGACTGTCATCTTCTGTGACCGCATCATGGGTCTCGGCTTTGCCCGTGCCTGCCGTGCCGGCATTTCGTTCGGTAAGGACGACATGGTGGTGCCGGAAACGAAGACCGGTCTTGTTGATGAAACGCGCACGCTCGCCAATGAGTATGAGCAGCAGTACATCGACGGTCTGATCACGCAGGGCGAAAAGTACAACAAGGTTGTGGATGCCTGGGCCAAGTGCACAGACAAGGTTGCCGAGGAGATGATGGGCAAGATTTCATCTGTCCAGATCGACGAGGAAACCAACCGCACCAAGGACATCAACTCGATCTACATGATGTCCCATTCAGGTGCCCGTGGTTCGCCCGCACAGATGAAGCAGCTTGCCGGTATGCGTGGCCTCATGGCCAAGCCGTCAGGCGAGATCATCGAAACGCCGATCATCTCGAACTTTAAAGAAGGCCTGACCGTGCTTGAGTACTTCAACTCAACCCACGGCGCCCGTAAGGGTCTGGCTGACACGGCTCTTAAGACAGCCAACTCCGGTTACCTGACCCGTCGTCTTGTTGACGTGGCGCAGGACTGCATCATCACGGAACCTGATTGTGGTTCTGAAGATGGTCTGACTGTTGGTGCGGTGCTTGATAGTGGTGAAGTGCTTGCCTCTCTTGGCAGCCGCATCCTTGGCCGTACGCCGGCGAATGACATCGTGCATCCGTCTACAGGCGAAGTCATCGTGCCCAAGGGCGAAGAGATCACTGAACCTCTGGCTGATGCCGTTGAAGAAGCCGGTATCCAGCAGGTGCTGATCCGCTCCGTGCTGACGTGCGAAACGCGCGGCGGTGTGTGCGGTAAATGCTACGGCCGTGACCTTGCCCGCGGTACGCCGGTGAACATGGGTGAAGCAATCGGCGTGATTGCAGCTCAGTCCATCGGTGAGCCCGGCACGCAGCTGACCATGCGTACCTTCCATATTGGTGGTACGGCGCAGGTGGTGGATTCGTCCTTCATTGAATCCAACCATGCCGGTACGGTGACGATCGCCAACCCGGAACTTGTGACGGACTCCTCAGGCAACGTGATTGTCATGGGCCGTTCGTCGCAGCTTGTGGTGTCAGATGCTGAAGGCATCGAGCTTGCAACACACCGTCTGTCCTATGGTACGCGCCTGCGCATCAAGGACGGTGACACGGTGGAGCGCGGTCAGCGTATGGCTGAGTGGGATCCATACACTCTGCCGATCCTGACCGAGCGCGATGGCATCATCGGCTTTGAAGATGTGATCGACGGTGTGACCATCCGCGAAGTTGCGGATGAGGCAACAGGTATCTCATCGAAGGTTGTGATCGACTGGCGTGCGTCTACGCGGTCTGCTGATCTTAAGCCGGCGATTGTGGTCAAGGGCAAGAACGGCCAGGTGCTGAAGCTCGCCAATGGCAACGAAGCCCGCTACCTGCTCGCTGTGGATGCCATTCTGTCCGTTGAAGACGGGGCAGAGATCCATGCTGGTGACGTGGTTGCACGTATCCCGACGGAAGGCGCAAAGACCCGTGACATTACGGGTGGTCTGCCACGTGTGGCTGAACTGTTCGAAGCACGTCGTCCCAAAGACAATGCCGTCATCGCAGAAGCCGATGGCGTCGTAGAGTTTGGCCGCGACTACAAGAACAAGCGCCGGATTGTTGTTCGTCCGAAGGATGAGAGTGAAGAGCCTACGGAATATCTCATTCCCAAGGGCAAGCACCTCACCGTTCGTGAAGGTGACTTCATTGAAAAGGGCGAGTACCTGCTTGATGGCAACCCCGCACCGCACGACATTCTGGCCGTTTCAGGCGTCGAGGAGCTTGCACGCTACCTCGTGAATGAAATCCAGGAGGTCTATCGACTGCAGGGCGTGAACATCAACGACAAGCACATCGAGGTGATTGTTCGCCAGATGCTGCAAAAAGTTGAAGTCACGGATGCCGGCACGACACCGCTGCTGAAAGCAGAACAGCTTGATCGCGTCGAATTCGACGAGATCAACGAGAAGGTGATTGCTGAAGGTGGCACGCCTGCTGAGGCAAACCCGGTTATGCTGGGTATCACCAAGGCGTCGCTGCAGACACGGTCGTTCATCTCTGCGGCATCGTTCCAGGAAACCACCCGTGTTCTCACGGATGCTTCTGTGAACGGCAAGCAGGACCATCTGATTGGTCTGAAGGAGAACGTCATTGTGGGTCGGCTTATCCCGGCTGGCACAGGCGCGCTCCTCAACCGCCTCAAGAACGAAGCTGCTGGTCGTGATGAAACGATCATGGACAGCCGCGGCGTTGTTGCTCCCGCCATTGAAGAGGGCGAGGGCGAAGAGGCCGACGAGGTCGCCTAAAACAACATTGGGGCAGCCGGGATATGC
>NZ_HG966617.1:1753952-1755669 GCF_000689395.1 Candidatus Phaeomarinobacter ectocarpi | reverse complement strand
AGGATAGGCGGGCTCGGCAGGCGCGGGCAAAGCCGAGACCCAATGATGCGGTCACAGAAGATGACAGTCTCTTTCTAGCCTGCGCGACGATACACAACGCCAATGACACCAGAGATCGCCTTCTTGGTCCGAAGGTGGCTCACAACGCCATCCGACCAGAGGGTCAGCCCCAGTTTTCCGCCTTTGTGAGGCGGGATTGGCTGATATGCAGATAAGTTCGGGATTTCCGGCCAAATTCTGCGATATCGGCCTTGACGTGCAGGGGGTGGATAGTTAGTTTCCGCCAACTTTTGAGGCAAGCAGTAGGCGATTCAGGTGGCTCAAGCCCCAGCCTAAACGTTGTCAAAGAAAGCCAAAGAGCACTCTACCGGAGCAAGAACTGGGGCTAACCCTCTGGTTCCTCTGCGTTTTTTGGGCCTTTCGGGATTTGTCCGACTGGTCCAATTTGGCGTGCCGCTGGATCATCTGCATTGAGCAGGTGGAGCCGGCGAGGCGCGCCGACTCGCATTCGGACGACGTGTTTTAAGGTTTTCTTCAAAAAACAGGTTTTTCCCGGCCGGTTTGGCGGGGATTTGGTTCAAGGGCCCATGCAAGTGGGCTGTAAGTCAGAGAAGGCGTCGAAAAGCTCTTATGCCGACGATTAACCAGCTCATCCGCAAGCCGCGCCAGCCGCAGATCAAGCGGACCAAGGTGCCAGCCATGGAAGCCTGCCCGCAGAAGCGCGGCGTGTGCACCCGTGTCTATACGACGACCCCGAAGAAGCCGAACTCGGCTCTGCGTAAGGTTGCTCGTGTGCGCCTCAATAACGGCTTTGAAGTCACAAGCTACATTCCGGGCGAAGGCCATAACCTTCAGGAACACTCCGTGGTGATGATCCGCGGCGGTCGTGTGAAGGACCTTCCCGGTGTTCGCTACCACATCATTCGCGGCATTCTGGATACCCAGGGCGTCAAGGACCGTAAGCAGCGCCGTTCGAAATACGGCGCCAAGCGGCCGAAATAGGGCGGGGAGTTTAGAAAATGTCACGACGTCACCGCGCCGAAAAACGCGAAGTTATTCCAGACGCCAAGTTTAGCGACGAGGTTGTCACCAAGTTCATGAATTGCCTGATGTATGACGGCAAGAAGTCTGCTGCCGAGCGCATCGTTTACGGTGCCTTCGACCAGATGCAGGACAAGACGAGCCAGGATCCGGTTCAGATGTTCCACGATGCGCTCACAAATGTGATGCCTGCTGTGGAAGTGCGCTCCCGCCGTGTTGGTGGTGCGACATACCAGGTGCCCGTGGAAGTTCGCCCCGAGCGCCGTCGCGCGCTGGCTATTCGCTGGGTGATTTCTGCGTCACGTGCTCGCAACGAAAAGACAATGACGGACCGCCTTGCGGGTGAGCTGCTTGATGCAGCCAACAACCGCGGCGCCGCCATCAAGAAGCGTGAAGACACACACCGGATGGCTGAAGCCAACCGTGCCTTCTCGCACTATCGCTGGTAGTACGCTGCTGCGAACGATCCCCGACTTGCTGACTGTTTTGAATTTTAGGTTTTAGAGGCTCCACTCATGTCTTCGCGCACAACACCGCTCAAAGACTATCGCAATATCGGCATCATGGCTCACATCGATGCGGGTAAGACGACGACTACTGAGCGCATCCTCTATTATACGGGCCGTTCGCATAAGATCGGTGAAGTGCATGATGGTGCGGCCACCATGGACTGGAT
>NZ_HG966617.1:1738532-1753901 GCF_000689395.1 Candidatus Phaeomarinobacter ectocarpi | reverse complement strand
AACGATCACCGCATCAACATCATCGACACTCCGGGACACGTGGACTTCACGATTGAAGTTGAACGTTCGCTGCGTGTACTTGATGGCGCTGTTGCCGTGTTTGATGGCGTTGCGGGTGTTGAGCCTCAGTCCGAAACAGTTTGGCGTCAGGCTGACAAGTACAGCGTTCCGCGTATGTGCTTCGTCAACAAGCTGGACCGTACCGGCGCTGACTTCTTCCGTTGTGTCGACATGATCGTGGATCGCCTTGGCGCCACACCGCTTGTGACACAGCTGCCTATTGGCATGGAAGCAGACTTCCTGGGTGTCGTTGACCTGGTGAAGATGCAGGCGGTTGTCTGGAAAGATGAAAGCCTCGGTGCTGAATACGAATACACAGACATTCCTGCCGATCTGAAGGATCAGGCTGATGAGTACCGGTCCAAGCTCATCGAAACGGCTGTTGAAGCTGACGATGATGCAATGGAAGCATATCTTGAAGGCAACGAGCCTGATGAGGCTGGCCTCAAGGCGCTGATCCGCAAGGGTGCGATCGAGCAGATTTTTGTGCCTGTGCTTTGCGGTACAGCCTTCAAGAACAAGGGCGTTCAGCCACTTCTCGACGCTGTGGTTGACTACATGCCGTCTCCGCTGGATGTGCCTGCGATTAAGGGTATCGATCCCAAGACAGAAGAAGAAACCGACCGCAAGTCAGACGATGACGAGCCGTTTGCTGCGCTGGCCTTCAAGATCATGAATGACCCATTCGTTGGTTCACTCACATTTGCCCGCATCTATTCCGGTAAGCTTGAGACTGGTTCATCCGTTCTCAACACCGTGAAAGAGAAGCGTGAGCGCGTTGGCCGTATGCTGCTGATGCATTCCAACAGCCGTGAAGACATCAAGGAAGCGGCTGCCGGCGACATTGTTGCTATCGCTGGTCTCAAAGACACGACGACGGGTGACACACTGTGTGACCCCAACCGTCCGGTCATTCTTGAGCGTATGGAATTCCCGGATCCGGTGATCGAGGTTGCCGTTGAGCCGAAGACCAAGAGTGACCAGGAAAAGATGGGCCTCGCGCTCTCACGTCTTGCTCAGGAAGATCCGTCTTTCCGTGTGACGTCAGACGAAGAGTCCGGCCAGACCGTGATCAAGGGCATGGGTGAGCTTCACCTCGATATCCTTGTTGATCGTATGAAGCGTGAGTTCAAGGTTGAGGCCAATGTCGGCGCGCCGCAGGTGGCGTACCGCGAAACCATCACCAAGCAGGCAACTGTTGACTACACCCACAAGAAGCAGACGGGTGG
The DNA here is from genome assembly GCF_000689395.1 of Candidatus Phaeomarinobacter ectocarpi. Classification (GTDB taxonomy): domain Bacteria; phylum Pseudomonadota; class Alphaproteobacteria; order CGMCC-115125; family CGMCC-115125; genus Pyruvatibacter; species Pyruvatibacter ectocarpi. The sequence continues at coordinate 1,752,612 of NZ_HG966617.1, read as the reverse complement.
TTCTGGTCAGTTTGCGCGCGTGAAAATTGAATTCACGCCGTGCGAGCCTGGTGAAGGCTTTGAGTTTGAAAGCAAGATCGTCGGTGGTTCTGTACCCAAGGAATACATCCCGGGTGTTCAGAAGGGCATCGAAAGCGTTCGCGAAAACGGCATGCTCGCCGGCTTCCCAATGCTTGACTTCAAGGTTCGCCTGATTGACGGCGCTTACCATGACGTTGACTCCAGCATCATGGCTTTCGAAATCGCTGCCCGTGCAGCATTCCGTGAAGCGGGTGATGAGCTCGGTGTGGTTCTGCTTGAGCCAGTCATGAATGTCGAAGTCGTGACGCCTGAGGATTACATGGGCGACGTTATTGGCGATCTGAACTCACGTCGTGGGCAGATCTCCGGCACAGAAGCACGCGGCAATGCCACTGTGATCTCAGCAATGGTGCCGCTCGCCAACATGTTTGGCTACGTGAATACGCTGCGTTCAATGTCCCAGGGCCGTGCCCAGTACTCGATGCAGTTTGATCATTACGAACAGGTGCCGCACGCGGTGTCTGAAGAAGTTCGCGCGAAGCTGGCGTAACCAGCGACACGCATACCCAATTACGAAGACCGGACCCAAGGTTGATGGCGGGTCCATCAAAGGAAGACAGAAGAGATGGCCAAGGAAAAGTTTGAGCGCAACAAGCCGCATGTGAACATCGGGACTGTTGGTCACGTTGACCACGGCAAGACGACGTTGACAGCAGCGATAACGAAGGTGCTTGCGGAGCAGGGTGGCGCGGAGTTTTCGGACTACGCCGACATTGACAAGGCGCCTGAAGAAAAGGCGCGTGGCATCACGATTTCAACGGCGCACGTTGAGTATGAGACGGAAAACCGTCACTACGCCCACGTTGATTGCCCAGGCCATGCTGACTACGTGAAGAACATGATCACGGGTGCCGCGCAGATGGACGGCGGCATTCTTGTTGTGAACGCAGCTGATGGCCCGATGCCTCAGACCCGCGAGCACATTCTGCTTGCCCGTCAGGTTGGTGTGCCGGCGCTTGTTGTGTTCCTGAACAAGGTTGATCAGGTGGACGACGAAGAGCTTCTGGAACTCGTTGAAATGGAAGTGCGTGAGCTTCTGTCTTCTTACGACTTCCCGGGCGACGATATCCCCATCATTGCGGGTTCTGCTCTTGCAGCGCTTGAAGGCCGTGATGATGAAATCGGCAAGAACAAGATCCTTGAGCTGATGGCTGCGGTTGATGAGTACATCCCGACGCCGGAACGCCCGAAGGATCAGCCGTTCCTGATGCCTGTTGAAGACGTGTTCTCAATCTCCGGCCGCGGCACGGTTGCCACGGGTCGTATTGAGCGCGGTGTTGTGAATGTTGGCGAAGAAATTGAAATCGTCGGCATCAAGGACACCACGAAGACGACAGTTACGGGCGTTGAAATGTTCCGCAAGCTGCTCGATCAGGGTGAAGCTGGTGACAATGTTGGTTGCCTGCTGCGTGGTGTGAACCGCGAAGACATTGAGCGTGGTCAGGTTCTGGTACATCCGGGTTCTGTTACGCCGCACACGAAGTTCAAGGCCGAGGCCTACATCCTGACGAAGGATGAAGGTGGTCGTCACACACCGTTCTTCACGAACTACCGTCCGCAGTTGTACTTCCGTACGACGGATGTGACGGGTGTTGTGTCGCTGCCGGAAGGCACTGAAATGGTTATGCCTGGCGACAACTGCGAGATGCTCGTTGAGCTGATCGTCCCGATTGCCATGGAAGAGAAGCTGCGCTTCGCTATCCGTGAAGGCGGCCGCACCGTCGGTGCCGGCGTCGTCGCAGCAATCATCGAGTAACAAGTTTCCGGCGGGTGGGCCTTCAAGGCGCGCCCGCCGGACTTTGACTACCAAGTTCTTTCTAATGGCCCGGCAACGGGTCGCCTATACGGGAAACAGGTTCCATGCAGAACCAGAACATTCGCATTCGTTTGAAAGCATTCGATCATCGTATTCTCGATGCATCGACGCTGGAAATCGTCAATACGGCGAAACGGACGGGTGCAACGGTGCGTGGGCCAATCCCGCTGCCGAACCGGATCGAGAAGTTTACTGTGCTTCGTGGTCCGCACATCGATAAGAAGAGCCGTGAACAATTCGAGATCCGTACGCATAAGCGTCTTCTCGACATTGTCGACCCAACACCGCAGACCGTGGACGCGCTTATGAAGCTCGACCTCGCCGCCGGCGTTGATGTCGAAATTAAGCTCTAGGTTTTATTAGTAGCAAGGAGTGCGAAAAATGCGCGCTGGCGTGATCGCACAAAAAGTTGGCATGACGCGGGTCTTTACGGACGAGGGGAAGCATATTCCCGTCACCGTTCTTAAGCTCGATGGTTGCCAGGTTGTTGGACATCGCACGGAAGAGAAGAATGGCTACACAGCCCTTCAGCTCGGTGCAGGTTCAATCAAGGTCAAAAATCTCACCCGTGCTGCGCGCGGTCACTTTGCCAAGACGTCGGTGGAACCCCGTCGCCGCCTGGTCGAGTTCCGTGTGACACCGGACAACCTCATCGACGTGGGCGCTGAACTTCAGGCCGACCACTTCGTTGCAGGCCAATACGTAGATGCCTCTGGCATCTCGATTGGTAAGGGGTTTGCCGGTGCGATGAAGCGCCATAACTTCGGCGGTCTTCGCGCAACGCACGGTGTGTCCATCTCTCACCGTTCCCACGGTTCGACTGGTCAGTGTCAGGACCCGGGCAAGGTGTTCAAGGGCAAGAAGATGGCCGGTCACATGGGTCAAACCCGCGTGACCACCCAGAACCTTGAGATCGTTTCTACGGATGTAGAGCGTGGTCTCATCCTGGTGAAGGGTGCCATTCCTGGCTCCAAGGGCGGCTGGGTGCAGCTGTCTGACGCTGTCAAGAAGCCGCTTCCTGAAGGTGTGCCGATGCCTGGTGCGTTCCGCACGGCTGGTTCATCCGAAGAGAAGCCCGCTGAAGAAACCGCTGCTGAAACCCCGGCTGACGAAGTCGTGGCGGATGAAGCTGAGAACACCACCTCTGAGAAGAAGGACGACGCATAGTCATGAAGCTGGACGTCCAGACACTCGACGCCAAGAAGGCGGGCAGCGTTGATCTGCCGGATGACGTGTTCGCGCTCAAGCCGCGTACCGACATTCTCCACCGTATGGTGACTTATCAGCTGGCCAAGCGCCGCGCTGGTACACACAAGACAAAAGGCCGTTCCGAAATCGCCGGTACGACCAAGAAGATGTACAAGCAGAAGGGCACCGGTGGTGCGCGTCACGGTAACAAGAAGGTTCCTCAGTTCCGTGGTGGCGGCAAGGCCTTTGGTCCGGTTGTGCGTGATCACGCACACGGCCTGACCAAGAAGGTTCGCGCGCTTGCTCTTCGTCATGCCCTTTCGACCAAGGCACAGGCTGGTTCGATCATTGTTCTTGATGAAGCCAAGCTGCCTGAGCCGAAAACCAAGGTCGTGAAGGACGCTTTTGCCAAGCTTGGTATCACAAGCACGCTCATCGTTGATGGTGCGGAGCTTGATGACAACTTTGCTCTGGCTGCGCGGAACATTCCGCACACGGACGTGCTGCCTATTCAGGGCATCAACGTTTATGACGTTCTGCGCCGTGACACATTGGTGCTGACAAAGTCAGCACTCGAAGCACTGGAGGCACGGTTCGCATGAAGGCCGAAGATCTCTACACCGTCCTTCAGGCGCCGGTGATCACCGAAAAGTCCACCATTGCTGGTGAGAACAACCAGGTGGTTTTCCGTGTTCCGCTTGAAGCTACGAAGCCGCAGGTGAAGGAAGCTGTTGAAGCTCTCTTCAAAGTTGAGGTGAAAGCCGTCAACACCATGCGGGTCAAAGGCAAGCAGAAGCGTTTTCGCGGCATGCTTGGCAAACGTTCGGATATCAAGAAGGCAATCGTCACGCTTGCCGATGGTCACTCCATTGATGTGACTACAGGCCTTTAAGGGACGACGCAGGAACAATGGCACTTAAGAAATACAATCCGATCACGCCGAGCCAGCGCCAGCTGGTGACCGTCGATCGCTCTGGTCTTTGGAAAGGCAAGCCGGTCAAGACATTGACCCAGGGCCTGACGAAGTCCGGTGGCCGCAACAACAAGGGCCGCACCACGTCTTATCGGACAGGTGGTGGTCATAAGCGCACCTATCGGATGATCGACTTCAAGCGTCGCAAGTTCGATGTACCTGCGAAGGTTGAGCGTCTTGAGTATGACCCCAACCGGACAGCCTTTATTGCGCTGATCAAGTACGAAGATGGTGAGCTGTCTTACATCCTTGCTCCGCAGCGTCTGGCAGAAGGCGATACTGTTATTGCCGGTGCCCGCGTTGACGTGAAGCCTGGCAATGCGATGCCACTGTCTGCGATGCCAATCGGCACCATCGTCCACAATGTGGAGATGAAGGAAGGCAAGGGCGGTCAGATCGCTCGGTCAGCCGGCACGTATGTGCAGCTCGTCGGTCGTGATCAGGGTTATGCCATTCTGCGTCTTGGCTCAGGTGAACAGCGCCTTGTTCGCGGTGAGTGTATGGCGACAGTCGGTGCGGTTTCAAACCCGGACCAGTCAAACATCAAGCTTGGTAAGGCGGGTCGTTCTCGCTGGCTTGGCCGTCGTCCGACGGTTCGTGGTGTTGCCATGAACCCGGTCGATCACCCCCATGGTGGTGGTGAAGGTCGTACGTCAGGTGGCCGTCATCCAGTGACACCTTGGGGCAAGCCCACAAAGGGTCGCCGGACACGCTCCAACAAGTCCACAGACAAATACATCGTGCGCAGCCGTCATCAGCGCAAGAAGAAGCGGTAGGGCCTAAGTAAATGACACGCTCCGTATGGAAAGGGCCGTTTGTTGACGGCTATCTGTTGAAGAAGGCCGACGCAGTGCGCGAGTCGGGCCGTAACGAGATCATCAAGATCTGGTCACGTCGCTCTACGATCCTGCCACAGTTCGTTGGTCTCAATTTCGGTGTCTACAACGGCAACAAGCATGTGCCGGTGCAGATTTCTGAAGACATGGTTGGCCACAAGTTTGGCGAGTTCGCTCCAACACGGACGTACTACGGTCATACGGCTGACAAGAAGGCGAAGAGGAAGTAACGATGGGCAAGCCATCCAAACCCCGGAAGCTAGCGGAAAACGAGGCGCGTGCGGTTGGCCGCATGCTGCGTACGAGTCCGCGCAAGCTGAACCTGGTTGCTCAGTCCATCCGTGGTCTGAAGGTTGATCGTGCAATTGCTGATCTGACCTTCTCACCAAAGCGGATTTCAAAGTCGGTGAAGGCGGTTCTTGAAAGCGCCATTGCCAACGCTGAAAACAACCATGACCTGGATGTCGACGAACTCGTCGTCCATGAGGCCTATGTGGGCAAGAACCTTGTCATGAAGCGCTGGAAGCCACGGGCACGTGGTCGGGTAGGCCGGATTGAGAAGCCATTCAGCCAGATCACGATTGTTGTGCGCGAGAAGAGTGCCGAGACTTCAGGGGAAGCTGCGTAATGGGACATAAGGTCAATCCAATCGGGCTCCGCCTTGGCGTCAACCGTACCTGGGATTCCCGCTGGTACGCGAACCGCGGCGAGTATGGCGAGCTGCTTCATGAGGATGTCCGCATCCGTGAATTCCTGATGAAGGAATTGAAGCAGGCCGGCATCTCCAAGGTGATCATTGAGCGTCCGCACAAGAAGTGCCGGGTGACGATCCACACGGCACGTCCGGGAGTTGTCATCGGCAAGAAGGGCGCGGACATCGAAACGCTGCGCCGCAAGATTCAGTCAATGACGTCCAGCGAAGTGCACCTCAACATTGTTGAAGTGCGGAAGCCGGAAATCGATGCACAGCTGGTGGCAGACTCCATTGCCCAGCAGCTGGAACGCCGTGTGGCTTTCCGCCGTGCCATGAAGCGGGCTGTTCAGTCTGCCATGCGTATGGGCGCTGAAGGCATTCGTATCACCTGTGGTGGTCGTCTGGGCGGTGCTGAAATTGCCCGTGTTGAATGGTACCGCGAAGGTCGTGTGCCCCTTCATACACTGCGCGCTGACATTGACTACGCCACGTCTACGGCGTTCACCGCCTACGGTGCCTCCGGCATCAAGGTTTGGATTTTCAAGGGCGAAATCCTTGAGCATGACCCGATGGCACATGAGAAGCGTGCCCTGTCTGCTCAGGAAGGTGGACGTCCCGGTGGCGGCGATCGTCGGCCCCGTCGCGACTAATTGCGACGTTGTTTGAGAGTTTGAGGACTTAGAGAGATGCTGCAGCCAAAGCGCACAAAATTCCGCAAGGCCCACAAGGGCCGCATCCATGGCGTTGCCAAGGGCGGGACGGCTTTGAATTTCGGCTCCCACGGGCTGAAGGCCCAGGAACCAATGCGTGTTACGGCACGTCAGATTGAAGCGGCGCGTCGTGCCATCACACGTCACATGAAGCGTGCTGGCCGTGTGTGGATCCGCATCTTCCCGGATGTGCCGGTTTCAAAGAAGCCGACTGAAGTTCGGATGGGTAAAGGTAAGGGTACGCCGGAATATTGGGTTGCTCGGGTCAAGCCGGGTCGCGTGATGTTCGAAATCGATGGTGTTCCACACGATGTGGCGAAAGAGGCGCTGGAACTTGGTGCAGCCAAGCTCCCGCTCAAGGTTCGCATGATCACACGTGTCGGCGAACACTAGAGCGGCGCGAAGAGGATAGGACTGATGAAGATTGCAGATGTCCGGGACATGACGCCCGACCAGATGGACGACGAAGTGGTGAAGCTGCGCAAGGAAGCATTCAACATGCGCTTCCAGCGTGCCACGGGTCAGCTCGATAACACGGCGCGTTTGCGCGTGATCCGTCGCACCATTGCACGGATTAAAACCATTCAGGGCGAGCGCGGCAAAGCCGACGCTTCTGCCTAAGCAGGACTAGAAGGAACCTAAGATGCCAAAGCGCGTGCTCCAGGGCGTCGTGGTCAGCGACAAAATGAAAGACACGGTCACTGTGCTCGTTGAGCGCCGTTTTACTGACCCTGTCATGAAGAAGACCATTCGTCGTACGAAGCGGTATCACGCACATGATGCGCAGAACGCTTTCAAGACGGGTGACAAGGTGCGCATTCGCGAATGCGTTCCGATTTCCAAGACGAAGCGCTGGGAAATCTACACCGGCGAAGAGGCGTAAGCCTTTCTCGTTCGGTTTCGAGAATTTGAAGTTTGGTCGTAAGCGCGCTTACACAGCGTGAAGGAATTGAATAATGATCCAGATGCAGTCGAATTTGGACGTCGCGGACAACTCAGGTGCCCGTCGCGTTCAGTGCATCAAGGTGCTGGGTGGCTCCAAGCGCAAATATGCCGGTGTTGGTGACACGATCGTTGTCAGCATCAAGGAAGCCATTCCACGCGGTCGCGTAAAAAAGGGCGACGTGATGAAGGCAGTGATTGTACGCACTGCCAAGGAAATCCGCCGTCCAGACGGAAGTGCCATCCGCTTTGATAGCAATGCGGCTGTGCTCGTGAACAACAATGGTGAGCCGATCGGCACTCGTATCTTTGGCCCGGTTACTCGCGAACTGCGTGCCAAGAACATGATGAAGATCGTGTCTCTCGCACCGGAGGTGCTTTAGAGCCATGGCTTTGAAACTGAAAATTCGCAAGGGCGACAAGGTCGTTGTGACGACTGGTAAGGACAAGGGCAAAACGGGCGAAGTGCTCAAGGTGCTCCGTGAGGAAAACCGTGCCGTTGTTCAGGGCGTGAACATCGTTCGCCGCCACACACGTCAGACGCCGCAGGCCGAAGGCGGGATCATCGCTAAGGAAGCGCCGATCCACATTTCGAATATCGCGATTGAGGACCCCAAAGAGGGTGGTGCATCGCGGGTTGGCTTTAAGACGCTTGATGACGGACGCAAGGTTCGTGTCGCGAAGCGCTCAGGAGAAGTAATCGATGGCTGATGCTGCTGAAGCCACGGACAACTACGTACCGCGCGCCCGCGCGACATACGAAGGTGTCGTTCGTGAGAAGCTTATTGAGGAATTCGGGTACAAGAACCCGATGCAGGTGCCCAAGGTCGAGAAGATCGTCCTGAACATTGGTGCCGGCGTCGCTGTGGGTGACTCGAAAAAGATTGGTTCTGCGGTTGCAGCACTTGAAGCCCTAACGGGTCAGAAGGCTGTTATCACCAAGGCCAAGAAGTCTGAAGCTACGTTCAAGCTTCGCGAAGGCATGAACATCGGTGCCAAGGTCACACTGCGCAAAGAGCGCATGTATGAGTTCCTTGATCGCCTGGTGAACATTGCTCTGCCGCGCGTGCGTGACTTCCGCGGTCTGAACCCCAAGAGCTTTGACGGCAATGGCAACTACGCCATGGGCCTGAAGGAACATATCGTGTTCCCAGAGATCAACTATGACGACGTCGATCACGTGTGGGGGATGGATATCATCGTCTGCACATCGGCTGCCACTGATGACGAGGCGAGGGCTCTCCTTCGCGAACTCAACTTCCCCTTCACGTCGTAAACGCACCCATTTAGACGTGGGCTGCGAACGATACGGTCGGGACTAGGAGGACTACATGGCGAAAAAGAGCGCCATCGAAAAGAACAAGAAGCGTCAGCAGCTCGTAAAGAAGTACGCAGCTAAGCGTGCGGCTCTGCGTGAGCTCATCCACAACCAGGAACTGCCCATCGAGGAGCGGATCCAGGCTCAGTTGAAGCTCAATGCGCTGCCACGGGATTCATCTCCCAGCCGCGTGCGGAACCGGTGTGAAGTATCCGGCCGTCCGCGCGGATATTATCGCAAGCTGAAAATGTCACGCATCGCGCTACGGGACTTTGCCTCCAATGGGCAGGTTCCGGGCATGGTCAAGTCGAGCTGGTAGGGAGTTAGCAAATGTCTTTTTCTGATCCTCTCGGCGATATGCTGACCCGCATCCGCAATGGCCAGATGCGCGGTAAGTCAAAGGTCCAGACCCCAGGGTCAAACCTTCGCCGTCGTGTGCTCGATGTGCTGCAGTCTGAAGGGTACATTCGCGGTTACGCGGAAGTGGCTTTCGACAATGGCCGCAAGGAATTTGAGATCGAGCTCAAATACTTCGAAGGCACGCCCGTGATCCGTGAGATCAAGCGTGTGTCCAAGCCTGGTCGCCGGGTGTATTCCGCGGTGACTGATCTTCCTCAGGTTTACAACGGCCTGGGTATTTCCATTCTGTCGACACCCAAGGGTGTGATGTCTGACCACATCGCACGTGAGGAAAATGTCGGTGGTGAGGTTCTCTGCCAGGTGTTCTAGGCCTTTATCGGGCCCAAGGGACAGACCAGCGGACTAGGAGCGAATAGATATGTCGCGTATCGGTAAAATGCCTATCGCCATTGCAAGTGGCGTCACTGTGACCGTCGATGGTCAAACAGTGAAGGCGAAGGGATCAAAGGGTGAGCTTGAGCTTACGCTTGTTCCAGAAGTCACAGTCAGCCAGGGCGAAGACGGTCTTACCGTTGCGCCGGTTGATGAAAGCCAGCGTGCACGCGCAATGTGGGGCCTGTCGCGCTCTCTCGTTGCGAACATGGTGCAGGGTGTTGCGGAAGGCTTCAGCAAGGAGCTTGAGATCAACGGTGTTGGTTACCGTGCAGAAGTGCAGGGTAAGAGCCTCAAGCTTGCGCTTGGGTTCAGCCACGATGTGATCTACCCAGTGCCCGAAGGCATTGAGATCAAGACGCCAAAGCCTACGGAAGTTGTCATTTCGGGAATCGACAAGCAAAAGGTCGGGCAGGTTGCTGCTGAGATCCGTAGCTATCGTCCGCCAGAGCCTTACAAGGGCAAGGGCGTGAAGTATGTCGACGAATACATCTTCCGCAAGGAAGGCAAGAAGAAGTAAGTGAACGGAACAGGCAGATGAGCAATTCAATGAAGATGCGCGAACGCCGCAAGATGCGGGTGCGCCGTTCGCTTAAGAAGACCGCCAACGGGCGTCCGCGCCTGTCGGTTTACCGGTCGTCGAAGCACATTTCTGCACAGGTCATCGATGATGTTCAGGGTGTTACCCTGGCGTCGGCATCGACCCTGGAAAAGGATCTGCGCGGTAGCCTCAAGACAGGCGCCGATGTGGCTGCAGCAAAAGCTGTGGGTGAGTTGGTGGCCAAGCGTGCGAAAGACAATGGCGTCAAGGACGTCGTCTTCGACCGTGGCGGGTACATTTATCATGGCCGTGTGAAAGCGCTGGCCGACGCTGCCCGTGAGGGCGGCTTGGAATTCTAGGCGAGAGGGTTAGTCACGTGGCACGGGAACAAGGCGGTCGGAGTGACCGCGGACGTGGGCGCGATCGCGATGATCGTGATAGCGAATTCGTCGACAAGCTGGTGCATATCAACCGCGTCGCCAAGGTGGTGAAGGGCGGTCGCCGCTTCGGTTTTGCTGCCCTTGTGGTGGTTGGTGATCAGAAGGGCCGGGTCGGCTTTGGCAAGGGCAAGGCCCGAGAAGTGCCGGAAGCTATCCGCAAGGCAACGGAACAGGCTAAGCGCCAGATGATCCGTGTGCCGCTGCGCGAAGGTCGTACGCTGCATCACGATGTGGCTGGTCGTCATGGCGCGGGTCGTGTGTACCTGCGTGCAGCGCCTCCGGGCACCGGCATCATTGCTGGTGGTCCAATGCGCGCAGTGTTTGAAACACTGGGCATGCAGGATCTGGTGGCAAAGTCGATCGGTACGTCGAACCCCTACAACATGGTTCGGGCAACGTTTGATGCTCTGACGCGCGAGCAGAGCCCGCGTATGGTGGCAGCACGCCGCGGCCTCAAGGTCAGCGACGTGGTTTCCCGCCGTTCCGATGCTTCTTCTGAAGCGCTCGAAGACGCTGAGTAGGAACTGACTGATGGCAGCTAAGAAAACAATCACCGTTGAGCAGATTGGTAGCCCAATCCGCCGTCCGGACCGTCAGCAGAAAGTGCTGATCGGTCTTGGCCTCAACAAGATGCATCGTCGTCGGACGCTGGAAGACACTCCAGCTGTGCGCGGCATGGTCAACAAGGTGCACCATCTGGTGCGGATCGTGGACGAGTCCTAGGGACTGGCTCCACCATCATTTGGTATCTCGCCTGGGCATGTGGGCCCGAGGCAAAAGGCAGTTGAACGATGAAGCTGAACGAGCTCAAAGATAACGAAGGCGCCCGCAAGGAGCGCATGCGTGTGGGCCGTGGTTACGGTTCCGGTAAGGGCGTAACTGCTGGTCGCGGCCAAAAGGGCCAGAAGTCACGCTCCGGTGTGGCTATCAAAGGCTACGAAGGTGGCCAGATGCCCATTCACATGCGTCTGCCGAAGCGGGGCTTTAACAACCCGTTCCCGACAGTCTACGCAATTGTGAACATCGGCCGGGTGCAGCGCGCCATCGATGAGGGCACACTGGACGGCTCGAAGCCGGTCAATGCTGAAGCTCTTCGCGGTGCAGGTCTCCTGCGCCGCAAGGATGTGGATGTACGGCTGCTGGCAAAGGGCGACTTGAAAGCCAAGGTCTCTTTCGAAGTGACAAGCGCATCCAAGGGTGCTGCCGAAGCTGTTGAAAAAGCCGGTGGATCGATCAAGATCGTCGAATCAGCCCGGCCCAAGCCGGCTGCTGAAACCGCTTCTGCGTAAGTCTGGCCTCAGTTTCCAAGGCCACGCATAGCGCGGGGCCTGTAAGGAGTAAGCGCATATGGCGTCGGCTGCCGAACAACTTGCGGCTAACCTCAATTTCTCTGCCTTTGCCAAGGCGGAAGAACTCAAGAAGCGCATCTGGTTCACGCTGGGTGCGCTTTTGGTGTACCGACTGGGAACGTATATTCCTCTGCCTGGTATTGACCCCGTTGCGCTTGCCCAGCTGTTTGAACAGCAGCAGGGTGGCATCGTTGGCATGTTTGACATGTTCGCCGGTGGCGCTGTCGGTCGTATGGCCATCTTCGCACTGAACGTCATGCCGTATATTTCGGCGTCCATCATCATGCAGCTCATGACAGCGGTTGTGCCGCGTCTTGAGCAGTTGAAGAAGGAAGGCGAAGCCGGGCGTAAGCAGATCAACCAGTACACCCGTTACGGCACGGTTCTGCTGGCGACACTGCAGGGCTACGGCATTGCCGTGGGGCTGGAGAGCGCCGGCAATGTTGTGATTGATCCGGGACCCTTCTTCCGCATTTCCACGGTTATTACGCTTGTGGGCGGCACCATGTTCCTGATGTGGCTTGGTGAGCAGATCACCGCGCGCGGCGTTGGTAATGGTATTTCGCTGATCATCTTTGCAGGCATCGTGGCCGAGCTTCCGGCGGCTCTTGTGGGGACACTTGAGTTGGGGCGCCAGGGTGCGCTTTCCACTCTGGTCATCATCGGCTTCCTCGTGATGGCTGTGGCCGTAATTGCCTTCATCGTCTTTGTGGAGCGCGCGCAGCGGCGGCTGATTGTGCAGTATCCCAAACGACAGGTCGGTAACCGCATGTTCGGCGGGGACTCGTCCCATTTGCCGCTCAAGCTCAATACGGCCGGGGTTATTCCGCCAATCTTTGCGTCATCGTTGTTGCTGTTGCCGCTGACTGCTGCCGGTTTCTCCGGCGGGCAAGGACCCGAGTGGCTGACGACTGTCACCACAATGCTGGGCCACGGTCAGCCGTTGTACATGCTAATGTATGCCGCCGGCATTGTGTTCTTTGCGTTCTTCTACACAGCCCTTGTGTTCAACCCAGGGGACACGGCTGACAATCTGAAACAATATGGCGGCTTCGTGCCGGGCATTCGCCCTGGCGAGAGGACCGCTGAATATATCGACTATGTGCTGACACGCCTCACCGTTGTGGGAGCCGGGTATCTGGTCATTGTGTGTCTGCTTCCGGAAATTCTGGTCTCCCAGTATTCGGTGCCGTTCTATTTCGGCGGTACGTCGCTGCTCATTGTGGTGAGTGTGACCATGGATACGGTGTCTCAGGTGCAAAGCCACCTGTTGGCCCATCAGTATGAAGGCATGGTCAAGAAGTCGAAGTTGCGAGGGGGCCGTCGATGAATCTGATTTTCCTTGGACCACCGGGTGCCGGCAAGGGCACACAGGCTGGCCGTGTCGAGACCGCTCATGGGCTCGTGCAGCTTTCCACTGGTGACATGCTGCGTGCAGCTGTTGCTGCTGGCACGGAAATTGGCAAGCAGGCCAAGGAAATCATGGAACGCGGTGACCTGGTGCCGGATGAGGTGGTCGTAAAGATCATTTCAGATCGCATCGAGGAAAAGGACTGCGCCAACGGGTTTATTCTGGATGGCTTTCCACGTACGACGGGGCAGGCCGAAGCTCTGGACAAGATGCTTGAAGAAAAGGGCCTGAAGCTCAATGCGGTGATCGAGATCCGCGTTGATGATTCAATCCTTGTGGACCGTATTCGGACCCGTGCTGCGGAAACCGGTGGTGACCGCGCGGATGACAATGAGGAAACGCTGAAAAAGCGCCTCGAGGTCTATCACGCTCAGACGGCACCGCTGATCCCGTATTATGAGTCGCAGGGCAAACTTCTGGTTGTAGATGGCATGAGTGCCATTGATGACGTGACCCGAGACATTGAAGACAAGATTGGACTGGCAACTGCGTAGGGCCAATTTGGCTTATTTTGCAGTGGTTTAGGCTGATTCGCTGAACATTTTCCCAGGGCGACCTTTTACCTGGGTTTGAATGGTTGACTGAGACTGAACGAAACCTATAATCCGCGCCTCCGCAAAGGTCAGAATCGCGGATTTCCGCGCCGTTCCCGCTCCTAATCTGAGGGCCGGGCACGCGAGCGGTTTTTTTGTGTATCTGAACCCCGATTTTCGGGCGAGGAATTAGCGGCACTTTTGGAGAAACGAAGCAGTGGCTCGTATCGCAGGCGTCAATATCCCGACGAACAAGCGCGCATTGATCGCGCTTACTTACATTCATGGCATCGGCGACACAAAGGCCGCCGAAATCCTGGACAGCGTAAACATCTCGCATGAGCGGCGTGTTAACCAGCTGTCGGATGCCGAAGTCATTCAGATCCGTGAAGCGATCGACCAGAACTATCTGGTGGAAGGTGACCTTCGCCGTGAGACATCCATGAACATCAAGCG